>NZ_VSLZ01000008.1 GCF_010747475.1 Halorussus sp. MSC15.2
TGATAGTTGAACCACCGACGTTGGACACGTAGTTCGCGGTTCGATTCCGCGAGTCGGCGTTAAGGCGGCCATAGCGGCGGGGAACCACCCGTACCCATCCCGAACACGGTAGTTAAGCCCGCCTGCGTTCCGGCAAGTACTGGAGTGCGCGAGCCTCTGGAAACCCCGGTTCGCCGCCACCCACTCATACCACACACCCGCTTCAGGCACCGCGCCCGAAGCGGGTTTCTTCATTTCGAACCAACGGTCCGTTTCGTACAGGTAGTCGTAGCTTTACCGCCCGGCGTCGTTCACGCGACTCCACCGTCCCGCGACTCGCCGCGTCCGATTCGAGGAAATCGCCCGACGCCCGCCATCGGCCAGCGGTACCAGCACAACGCTCTTGGCTCGTCGCTCCGTCCTCCAGACGATGACAGTCGCACGCACGGTCGAACTCGAAGGACACATCATCGATTCGGGGATGATGCAGCAGTGCTTCGGCGTGGTGATGGACCTCGGCGGGAACTTCGACGTGGACATCTTCGAGGTGGGCAAGCACAAAGACGAGGAGTCGTACTGTCGGATGACGGTGAAGGCCGACGACGAGGAGAGCCTCCGCGAGATTCTTCACGAACTCCACCAGAACGGCGCGCACCTTCCCGACCCACCGAACGCGACGCTGAAGCCAGCCCCGCAGGACCGGGTCGTGCCCCACGGATTCTACTCGACGACGAACCACCCCACGCAGGTCCGCTACGAGGGCGAGTGGCTGCAGGTAGAGAACATCGAGATGGACTGCGTAGTCGTCGTGGACCCGGACGACGACGGCGGCCCGCGAGCGTACACGAAAGTGTTGAACGCCGTCGATGAGGGCGACCTGATAGTCACCGACGAGGCTGGCGTCCGGGTAGACCCGCCTGAGCGGCCCCGCGGGTCGGGGAGTCCGTTCGGATTCATGCAGGGTGGTGTCTCGGCCGAGCGGCCCTCGGAGTCACTCATCCGGAAAATCGCGGAGGCTATCGAGGAGACGAAAGCCGAGGACGGGTCGGTGTTGGCCGTCGCCGGACCCGCACTCGTTCACTCGGGCGCGGGCGACGCGTTGGCCCGACTCGTCCGCGAGGGGTACGTCGATATGCTCTCTGCGGGCAACGGGTTCGCGGTTCACGACCTCGAACGCGGTCAGTACGGAACCTCGCTCGGCATGGACGTAGAGACGCTGGAGAATCCGCGCAAGGGCCACAAGCACCACATCTACACCATCAGCGAAATCGTCCGCGCCGGTGGTATCGAGGAGGCGGTCGAACAGGGACTCGTCGAAGACGGCGTGATGTACGAGTGCGTGGACAACGACGTACCCTACGTCCTCGCGGGGTCGATTCGGGACGACGGGCCGCTCCCCGATACCATCACCGACGCCGTCGAAGCCCAGAACGCAATCCGCGAGCAGGCCCGCGAGGCCGACCTCGTGTTGATGCTCGCCACGCTCCTCCACTCGGTCGCAGTCGGTAACTGCCTGTCCTCGACGACGCGCGTCGTCTGCGTGGACATCAACCCCGCCACGGTCACGCAACTCCTCGACCGGGGGAGCGCGCAGGCCATCGGGATGGTGACGGACGTCGGCACGTTCGTCCCGGCGCTCGCCGACGAGATTGTCGGCCAACCGTGACCTCGCAGGACGTCACGCGACCCTCGATTCCCAGTTTTTCGACAGCACTTCGCGGTATCGTTCGACGAGCGTCGCACCCAACCGTCGCTCGACCCGCGTGAACCCGAGGAGCTGAAGCGTCTTCGCGTACGCCACCAAACCCGCCGCGGTTCCGACGAGCGCAGCGAGCAGCCCCGGAACTGCGGCTTTAACGCCGAGCGCGACCAGCGTCAGCGGTACCGCCGCGACTAACGGTTTCGCGTGGAGGCGAGTGAACGGCTGGAGTCCTTCGAGGTAGTACAACACCGCGACCTCCAGTCCGTTGTTCACGGTCAGCATCAGGACGTAACTGACTACCAGTCCCGGGAGTCCGAACCGCGTCGTTAGCGGAATCGCGGTGACCGCCAGAAACGCGGTGATGCCCACGTTCACCACGAGGAGCGCCCGCTGGTGGTCGGTCATCGTCAGTAGGATGCCGACGCTCCCGGCGGCGCACGCGGCGTACTGCGCGAGGACGAACCCCGGCACGAGCGCGGCGTACTCCACGTACGTCGGACCGAACAGCCCCATCACCGTCTCCCGGTACACCACGACCGGAATCGAGAGCGCGGTGACTCCGACGAGGACGAGTCGGCTAGTGACGTGGTAGAGACGCTTCAGCGCCTCGCGGTGGTCCTCCTCGTTGAGCGCGGCCGCCACCGGCGGGATGAACTGGTTGATTCCCATCAGCGGCAACCGGACGAGCGTCCCGAGCAGGACCCCCACGGCGAACACGCCACCGGCCACGCTCGACAGGAAGACCGCGATGAGCGGGTAGAATCCGAGTCGCTGGGTCGTCGTCGCGAACCCGCCGACGAACAGCGGGAAGGTGAACCGCAGGTACTTCCGGCGGAGTCGGCCCGCGTCTGCCCCGCGTATCCGGGGCCTGAACCCGCGACTGTGCGCCAGCCAGAGTGCGGCGACGACGCCGACCGACCCCATGGCGAGGAGGACGCCCGCAGCGGCCAACGCGAGGTCGTGGAAGGCGTAGGTCGCTACTGCTCCGGCGATTAGCTGCGCAGTCGGAAAACCGACGCGCATCGTGAGGTTGAGCGGACCGACCGCCTCGATGCCTCGCAGAATCTCGGTGACGGTGAACAACCACACGCCCGCGGGCAGTCCGAGTGCGAAGATGCGCAGGAAGGACTCGAACTGCCCGCTCTCGTCGGCCAACTCGGTCACGAGCGGCGCGGCCGCGAACAACGCGCCGCCGAACGCGGTGGCGACGCCGACCAACAGCAGACTCGCGAAGGTAGTGAGAGCGTCGCGCTCGGCGTCCGACTCGGCGTTGGGGAGGAACCTGCTCAGTCCGCTCCGGAACCCCATCGTGAGTCGGAGGAGGAATCGCTGGAGTCGCCGGGCCAGCGCGAACGCGCCGTAGGTACTCGCGGCGAACGCGTTCGTCAGGACCGCGGTGAACGCCAACGTGAGTCCTCGCTGGAGCAGGATGGCCGGGACCGAAACCGTCGCGCCGTGGGCGACTCGCTCGAGGGCGTCTTCGAGGCGCGCGTCTACCGAGCCGGAGCGGTCGTCTTCGGCGTCCGAGTCGGGCGCGTCCTCGAACTGGTCCAAATCGGTGGCCACGGGGGCCACTTGCTCCAAGGGTGGAATAAGTCCGCCGGTGTCGGTCCAACCGCCGGACTCCTCGCTTCCCTCGGCGTCTCGAATCGCGCGCCACATCGCCCGAATTACTTCAGACGGATGGATAAATTTACATATTAACCTACGATTATATAATATATCACCCTGTGGTGTGATATTGAGTGTCATGAACTGTGATAGACGCACGTTCATCCAGTCGGCAGGGAGCGCAATCGGTGCGGCGACCGTCCTCGGCGGCGTCGGCACTGCCGCGGCCGCGGGGTCGTACACGAACCACACCCACGACGGGTTCGACTACTGGAAGTACGTCCCCGACGGCGTCGGGGCGGGCGACCCGTTGGTGGTGATGCTCCACGGGTGTTCCCAGACCGCCGACCAGTTCCGGGAGGAGACTCGGATGAACGAGGTCGCGGACAGCGAAGGGTTCGCGGTTATCTACCCCGACCAGTACAACGCCCGAAACGGCGCGCTGTGCTGGAACTGGTTCTACGACGCGAACACCACCCGGGGCGACGGCGAGGCGGCGGTCATCGCCGGGATGACTCAGGAGACCATCGACGCGGAGGGGATAGACTCCGAGCGCGTCTACGTCGCGGGTCTGTCGGCGGGCGCGGCGATGGTGCCGAACCTGCTGGCGGAGTACGCCGACCTCTACGCGGCGGGCGGCGTCCACTCCGGTCTGGAGTACGACGCCGCAGACACCGCCTACGGCGGGACGACCGCCATGACCTACGGAGGACCGGACCCGCAGGACCAAGGGACCGACGCCTACGAGACCATGGAGGACTACGGTATCACGAGTCCCGTCCCGACTATCGTCTTCCACGGCACCGACGACACCACGGTCTATCCGGTCAACGGTCATCAGGCGGCCGAGCAGGCCACCCAGACGAACGACCTCGCCAGCGACGGCGCGGACGACGACGACACCGATTACGCCGCCGACGCGGTGAGCGAGGGGTCGTCGGAGGGCTACGGGTACACCACCTACGAGTACCGCGACGATAGCGGCGACACCGTCGTCGAGAAGTGGATGGTCGAGGGCATGGACCACGCGTGGTCGGGCGGCGCGTCAGGCGGCGAGTTCACCGCGCCGGGCGGTCCCGACGCCAGTCGAATCATCTGGGAGTTCTTCGAGGGTCGGACGAACGGCGAGTGACCGGAACCGACGACGGCCGGACGCGACGAACTGCGCCGCCCGCCGGAAGGAAACCGTTTTTCGCCCGCACTCCGAAACCCACTCCATGAACGTTCAGGAGTTGGCGGACCTCGGTCCCGACGACCGGCAGGCGCTGTTCGACCGCGACGCTGGCATCGAGGGCGTCCGCGACGACGTGCGCGACATCGTTTCGCGCGTTCGCACGGAGGGCGACGTGGCCGTCCGGGAGTTCTGCGAGGAGTTCGACGGCGTCTCGGTCGGCAACCTCGACATCACCGACGAGGGAGAGCGCGCCTACGAGGAGATAGACGACGAGACCCGAGAGGCCATCGAGACCGCCGCGGAGAACGTCCGGGAGTTCCACGAGGCCCAGCTCCCCGAGGACTGGCGACGCGAGTTCTCGGAGGGTCGGGAACTCGGACGTCGGTTCCGGCCCATCGAGCGCGTCGGTGTGTACGTCCCCGGCGGGGCCGCGGCCTACCCCTCCAGCGCGCTGATGGGCGTGATTCCGGCGAAGGTCGCGGGCGTCGAACAGGTCGCGGTCGCGACCCCGCCCGCCGAGGAGACGAACCCCGCGACGCTCGCGGCTATCCACGCCGCGGGCGCGGACCGAGTGTTCAACGTCGGCGGTGCGCAGGCGGTCGCCGCGCTCGCGTACGGCACCGAGCAGATAGACCGCGTGCAGAAGATAGTCGGTCCCGGGAACAAGTGGGTCACTGCGGCGAAGGCCGAGGTGCAGGGCGACGTGGCCATCGACTTCCTCGCGGGACCGAGCGAGTTGCTGGTGGTGGCCGACGAGACGGCGAACCCCGCGTTCGTCGCGGCGGACCTCCTCGCGCAGGCCGAACACGACCCCGAGGCGTCGGTCGTGGCGGTGACCCACCACGACGAGACGGCGGCGGCAATCGTCGAGGAAGTCGAGCGGCAAATCGAAGACCGCGAACGCGCCGAGGTCGCCCGCGAGGCCCTCGAAAGCGACGAGAGCGGTGTCCTGCTCGCGCGTTCGCCCAGCGAGGCCGTCCTGTTCGCCGAGGAGTACGCCGCCGAACACCTCTCGATTCAGGCCGACGACGACGAGGAGATTCTGGACCGCATCGACAGCGCGGGCAGCGTCTTCCTCGGACCCTACACCCCCGTCGCGGCGGGCGACTACGCCAGCGGAACGAACCACGTCCTGCCGACCAACGGCGTGGCGAAGATAGCGGGCGGCCTGTCGGTCGATACCTTCCTGCGTTCGACCACGGTTCAGCGACTCGACCGGGAGGCGCTCGGCGACCTGTCGGAGACGATTACGACGCTCGCGGAAGCCGAGGGGCTGGAGGCCCACGCCGAGAGCGTCAGGAAGCGCTTCGAGGACTGACCCCGTCCGCGTCGGCTACTCGCCTTCCGGGGTGTCCGCACGCCCTGCGCTCTCCGCGCCGTCGTCGCTCTCGACCTCTTTCTCCTCCTTCTCTCGCACGACGACCGTGGAGATTCGAGCGCCGTCAACCTCGGCCACCTCGAGGTAGTAGCCGTCGGTCTCGACCCGGTCGCCGACCTCCGGCGCGCGTCCGAGTCGGTCCAGAACGAGTCCGCCGACGGTGTCGAAGTCCGCCACCTCGAAGTCGGCGTTCAGCGTCTGGTTGACCTCCGTGACCGCGAGACCGCCGTCCACGGTGTAGGCCCCGTCGCTGCGCCTGTCGATGGACGGTTCGCGGTGGTCCACGTCGAACTCGTCGCGGATGTCGCCGACGACTACCTCCACGAGGTCCTCGACGGTCACGATGCCCTCGAACGACCCCCACTCGTCGATAACCGCGGCCATCTGGCTCTGCTCGTTTTGGAATTCGGTGAGGAGGTCGTTGACGCGACCGGTCTCCGGGACGACGGGCAGGTCCCGCGCGATGTCGCCGGCGGTCACGAACTCGCTCCCCTCGTCGTCGGACTCGCCCGCCCGAAGCACGTCCTTCACGTCCACGAATCCGACGGCCTGTTCGCTGTCCTCGGCGTCCACGACCGGATAGCGCGTGTGTCCGGACTCGATTATCAGTTCGCGGAGGTCCGACAGCGGGAGGTCCGACGGGACGCTGACCACGTCCGGGCGCGGGACCATCACCTCGCGGACCGAGACGTCGTCGAGGTCGAACACCCGCTCTATCATGTCTACCTCCTCTTTGTCGATGTGTCCCTGATTGCCCGAGCGAGTCAACACCATCAGCAGTTCCTCCTCTTCGAGGCTCTCCTCGGTCTCGGACACCGGCGGGACGCCGAGCAGTCGGGTGAAGGCGTTGGCCGTGCCGTTGAACACGATGATGCCCGGGACGAACAGGTAGTAGAAGAACTTCATCGGCGGCGCGGCCAAGAGCGAGACTCGCTCGGCGCGCGCGATGGCGATGGTCTTGGGCGCGAGTTCGCCGAAGACGACGTGGAGGAACGTGATGAGACCGAATCCCACGGCGAAGGAGACGAGGTGGACGAGGTTCGTCGGCAGGAACGGTCCGATTACCGGTTCGAGGACCGCCGCCACGGCCGGTTCGCCAATCCACCCGAGACCCAGCGACGCGATAGTGATTCCGAGCTGGGTCACCGCGAGGTAGTCGTCGAGGTTGTCGATGGCCGCCTGCAACGTGGTCGCGCCCGGCGCGCCCTCCTCGACGAGCGACTCGACGGTGGTCGACCGGATGCGGACGAACGCGAACTCCGTGGCCACGAAGAAGCCGTTCAGTACCACCAGAAAGAGCGCGACCAGAATTCGCCCGGCCGAAAAGACGAGGTCTACCATCCAGCCCCCCGTGGCGGTCTCCGCCGCCCGGACGAACGAGCGCGCACCGTTCCCCCGGATTCGATAGTCGCGTGTCGCATCATGTACTCACGTAGCGTTCTCGGCGTGATAAGAATGGCCCACGACAGCGTTGCGTGCCCGACGAACTCAGCGACCCGGGCGGCTTTCGGTGCGAGGTCGAAGGCCGGCCGCTTCTCGGTGGGACTCGCGGTTGTTTACGTCCGGAAGCTCTCCCCGCACCCGCACTCGCTGACGACGTTCGGGTTGTCCACGTGGAAGCCCGCACCCTGCAGGCCGTCCTCGTAGTCAACGACGCTCCCCTCGATGTAGTTCATGCTCGCCGGGTCCACGAACACCCGGAGACCGTGATGCTCGTAGACGGTGTCGTCGTCCTCGGGTTCCTCGTCGAAGCGCATTCCGTACGAGAGACCCGCACAACCGCCCTGCTGGACGAACAGCCGGAGACCGGCGATTCCGGTGTCCAACTCCTCGCCCTCCAACAGCGCGAGGGCCTGTTCGGCGGCTCCCTCCGTCACCTCTATCTTCGGCGTGGAGTCGCCGTCGGGTGCGGTGTCGGTACTCATATGTACGTAGTTGGGTTCCGGGGGTGTTAATCTTGACGCTGATTCGCGAACGGATTCGGCCGAGCGTTTATCCGAGACGGGACGGCCAGCGCCGCCCGGACGGTCCGTGCGGTGGCTCCGAGGCTCCGTACGGTCGGCGGCCGGTTCCGAGCGTGAGAATCGGCGTCCCGGACCGGCGGTCCGACTGGGTCGAGCGGACTGAACCCCGAAGGGGGCGAGGGACCGTTAGCTTCGCGGTTCCTCCAACTCGAAGGCGACCGTGACCTCGGCCTGATACTGGCGGTCGGGCGCGTTGGCGACTTCGACGCCGAGTTCGTCTACCTCGACCCACTTGACGTTCTCCAGCGTCTGCTCGGCGCGTTCGATGGCGTCGTCCGCCGCGGCGTCGAAGCTCTCGTCGCTCGTTCCGATGAGCGTTATCTTCTTGAAAACCATGTCTGTGTTCACCGTTTGCGTTAGGCACCGCGACACCGATGCCCGCTGTGGTCAACCACGGAGAAACCGAAATAGATTGGGGGTGGGCCGTTCCGCGCGTCGGTACGCTCGCAGGTGTACGAACGAACGCACTCGAACAGGACAGGGCCGGTTCACCTCGGTGATACCCCCACTCGACGTGCGTGAATCTTCGTCTGGTCCGACGTGAGTTTTAACCGCGACTCGAAAGAAATCTTGAAATACTGACTTGCCGCCCAGTGTGTTGGTTGCCAACATGCAACCTAACCGACGCACTCTGTTGAAGAGCGCCTCGATGGTGGGACTCGCCGGAATCGGGGTGGCAGGGACCGCGAGCGCGCAGGACGCCGAGGGAGACGAGAACGAGGACGGAGAGTACAGGGAACTCACTATCTGCTCGACCACCGAGACGACGTTCAATTTCGTGGTCGAGGTGAGCGGCGAGATACGGCGCGGCGGCGAGTTCCCGACCGACGAGTACGACGAAGTAGGCCCCGACTACGTCGAGGGGCAGGTGTGGAAGGAGAAGTGCGACAGTTACCGCTTCACGGGAGAGATAGAGAGACTCGACAGGCAAGGTCCCGGCGAAGCGGAGGTGTTCGTCGACGGCGAACCGTTTGCGGGTACGTCCCAAGAAGGCGACGGTGGCGAGCAAGAGGCGGGCGGAGAGGAGACCCGACGACTCCCGAAGGAAGTCGTCGTCTCCAGTCCCGACACCGACGAGTTCCTGACCTATCAGTTCAGAGTGACCGGGGACCTAGAGAAGCTAGAACCGAACGAGGACAGCAGCGACGCGGTCGACGACGTGATAGACCTCGGCGAGGAGGGAACGAGAGTCGAGGGGGGCGTCGGTAGCGGCGACGACCGATTCGCGTTCTCCGGGGAACTCGTCCGCGAGGACGTTCTGCCGGAGGTCGAACTCACCGTCAGCGAGCGGTGACCGCGACGCGTCCGTCTCGGACGCCTCGACCCGAGTCCGACGGACTCACTCCGCACCGGGTGACTCGCCGTCCATGCGGTCGGTGAGTGCGCCAACCACGTCCGAGAGGTAGGCCGCGCCCCAGACCGCGACGACGACGCCCCCGACCGTGTCGAACAGGAGGTCCTTCATCGTGTCTTCGAGACCGAACTGCGTCAGTATCTTGTCGCTCCCGAGGATGGTCGCGAGACCGCCCACGCCGAACTCGATGACCTCCCAGACGACGCCGAACGCCACGACGAACAGGAGGATGAACACGAACGTGAACCGCGGCGGGAAGTAGACGTCGTCGGTGTGTTCGTCGAGCGCCCGGGTCGTCGCGTAGCCGATGGCCGCGACCAGCGACGACGAGAGCGCGTGGGTCACGTGGTCCCACCACCAGAGCGTCGGGTCGCGGTACGGGCCGATGGTCCCCAGCGCGTGGAGGAACACCGCGGTCGTAATCCAGAGCGTGAGTCCGGCGTCCATCGGGATGTCGTAGTCGCGTTCCAGCATCGCCGGGAGGAACGTGACCGCGAGCGCGATGGCCGAGTTGACCACGACGCCGACGTTGCCGCGATAGAGACCGAGGAGGAGGATGACGACGAGTCCCGCCTCCATCGCGCGGGTCACCAGTTCCTGTCCGCGCTCGGATATCCCGAGTCGTTCGCGGACTCTCATCGGGACTCACCGAGTTCGTCTGGGAGTCGCGTGCCGACCCGTGCGAACCGTCGGAAGTACCACTCGAAGACCACGCCCGCCATCCCGCCGATGACGGTGGCGGCCACGAAGTCCCACATGAGCCGATGTTCGGACCGGAGGAACGCGGTGCCGAGATAGAGGTCCGAGAGCCACTGGACGACCGCCCAGATGCCCGCGGTCGCTATCGTCGCGACGACCACGAACAGGACCGCGAACCAGTGGTTCATCTCGACCGGCGTGAAGAGGTGTAACTCGACGGCGACGATGAGCGCCAGCGCCGCGACCGAGAGGTACGTCGTGACCCGGGAGGTGTACGACAGGGTCGCCAGCGCCCGACCGAGTATCGGGAACGCGGCGAGGGCCAACACCTCCCACGGGAGCATGACGGTCCAGTCGCGGTGGCCGACCGCGGGGACCAGCGCCAGCGCCGCGACGAACGCCGCGAACCCGGCCCACAGCAAGTCACCGTCGAGTATCTCCTCGGTCGCCACGAGGGCGAGGAACGCGACGAGCGCCCACCCCAACCCGGCGTTCACGCGCTCGTTACCCACGAGGTCGAGCGTCCCCCCACTGCGTGCCATACTCGTGGCGTAGACAACAGGGGGTAAGAAAAGTTCGGGTGTCGGAACCAGCGTGTTCACAGGAGCGGCGATAGCGCGTAGACCAGCGTGGAAGTCAGTGCGGCGACGCTGACGGCCGTGAGACCGGTCACGACCCACGTCACGGTCTCGTCCCACTCCGCGGACAGCACGGACCGCGAGGGGAGTAGGTTCGGCGCGACGCCGACCGCACCCACTGCCAGCACCGAGAACACGAAGTGGTACGACACTTCCATCGTCGGCGCGGGGAGCGCCATTGCGGCGATGGCGTAGGCGACGCCGAACGCCGCGCGCGTGTCCACGTGTGAGAGGACTCGCCTGTCGGTGGCGTGGAGGTAGACCCACGCTGCGAGCCATATCGTCGCCAACTCGACGCCGAAGACCGCCAGGAGGTTGAGCGTCGGGTCCGACAGCAGGACGACGCGTTCCGTCAGGAGTCGCAGGTCGAAGGGGTAGAGGAACCGGGGCGGCCCGCCGGTCAACACGTCGCCGAACGGGTGACTGAGGAGACCGAGCAGCGCGGCGGCGAGCACCTCGCGGGGTCCGAGGGCGGCGGTTCTCGCGGCGACCGCGGCGATTGCGAGACCGGCGACGAGGAACGCGAGCATGACCGCGCCGCCGAGCGCGCCGCTCTCGAAGTACGCGACGGCGGCGAGACCCGCGACGAGCGAGACGGCGAGGAGTCGCGACCACCGTCCGGCGACAGTGCTGGTCGCGCTGTCACCGTCGGTCGGACCGCGACCGGCGACGCTCGCGGCGAAGGCCGCGGCCCCGACCACGCCGACGACGAGCGAGTGCGTCACCGCGCGGTGGACGACGTGGGAACTCGACCAGAACGCGTCGGTCATGGTCCAGACGCCCGCCAGACCGACCTGCGCCAGTCCGAACACGGCGTAGAGCATGTCCACGTCCGGGACCGCCGCGAACGCGCCCGCGGCGACGCCGAACGCCAGCGCGCGCTCGCGGGACCACCGCCGGGCCGTCAGTGCGGTGGCGAGGGCGAACGCCAACATCGCGTGTCCGACCATCATGGGTACGACTGTTGACGCTCGGGAGATATAAGCCTCTCCCCGCGAGCGTGGCTCTGTCTGGCATAATTCGGAACGAGAGACGCCGAGACGTTGATTCTGGTCTCCCGACCGGCGTACGTACTCCGTCCTACGGGTATCCAGTCGTACAGGTACTCGGTAGAACGAACTGTGTCGTCGCGGGCAGAACCCCCGAAAAGACGGCTCGGGACGCCGCGAGGACGGTAGCGGCCGACGAGTCGGCCCCGGCAACGGGCCGGGTGGTCGTGCCCGCACGGGGCCGAACCAACCTCCCCCGTTTAGCTCGGCCCTCGTGCGCGCGTTCTCGGCCGTCCGTCGGTCGCTACTGCGGTCCTCGAATCCGGTCGTGCCGTTTCAAATTTCTCGCCCGGCGAACGCGCCCCCATCGCGTCCGTCGGGGCGTTATCTCGTACAGCGGAGTGCCGAATAAACCGGTGCGACTGTTTTGTTCGTTCAGTCCGGGAAACGACCTGTTTCCTCGCTGTCCGTGGGTTCGCGGCGGGTCAACGCCGGGTTACGACCGCGCGAGCGGCCGACAACCACGGGATAACGCGCTGCTTCGGGTGGAACTTTTTAAGTCCTCCCGGGTAGATACCACGCACCATGGTGGAGAAACCGGACGTTGGCGAGTTGACACCGCCGGACAGAACGCTCATGGGTCCCGGACCGAGCGAGGTCCACCCGCGGGTGCTTCGCGCGATGAGTACGCCGCTGGTCGGCCACCTCGACCCCTCGTTCATCGAAATCATGAACGAAGTACAGGACCTCCTGCGGTACACGTTCCGGACCGACAACCAGTGGACGATTCCGGTGTCCGGCACCGGGTCGGCCGCGATGGAGGCCGCCATCGGCAACGTCGTCGAACCGGGCGACACGATGCTGGTGCCGACCAACGGCTACTTCGGCGGCCGGATGGAGGAGATGGCGACTCGCGCGGGCGGAGAGGTCGTCCACGTCGATGCCCCGTGGGGCGAACCGCTCGCCCCGGCCGACGTGGCAGACGCGATGGACGAGCACCAACCCGACGTGTTCGGGTTCGTTCACGCCGAGACGAGCACGGGGGTCCTCCAACCGCAGGTGTCCGAACTGACCGACGTGGCCCACGACCACGACGCGCTCGTGATTGCGGACACCGTGACGTCGCTCGGCGGCGTGGAACTGAAGGTGGACGACTGGGGCATCGACGTGGCTTACTCCGGCCCGCAAAAGTGCCTCTCGTGTCCGCCCGGTGCGGCCCCGCTCACGCTCAACGACCGCGCGATGGACAAGGTCCTCTCCCGCGAGGAGGACGCCCGGTCGTGGTACCTCGACCTCTCGCTGCTCGAAGGCTACTGGGGCGAGGACCGGTCGTACCACCACACCGCGCCCATCACGAACGTCTACGCGCTCCGGGAGGCCCTCCGCCTCGTCGCCGAGGAGGGCATCGAGGAGCGGTGGGAGCGCCACCGCGAGAACGCCGGCGCGCTCAAGGCCGGCGTCGAAGCGATGGGGCTGGAGATGAACGCGCCCGACGACTACTGGCTCCCGAGTCTCAACGCGGTTCGGGTGCCCGACGGCGTCACCGACACCGACGTGACCGACTACCTCATCGACCGCTACGACCTCGAAATCGCGACCGGTCTGGGCGACTTGGACGGCGACATCTTCCGCATCGGCTGCATGGGTTACTCCTCGCGCGCCGAGACTATCTCGTACCTGATGGCGGCGCTCGGCGACGCACTCGACACGCAGGGCGCGGACGTGGACGTGGACGCCGGACTCGCCGCTACCGCCCGGGCGCTGGGCGAGCAGTAACCTCGGCGAGACAGGAACGCACGGTCGGTCAGAAATAGCGCGGCTTGTCGGAAGGGTCCGCTGGTCGGAAGGGTCGGCGTTACACTGCCGCCGTCGCGCACGGCGGCGCGCGAAGGACTTCGTAGTCGCCGCCCTCCCGGACGCTGATTACCGCCCACTCGTACTCGGGGTCGCTCCGTCGGAGTCGATTACGGAGTTGTGACGCGTACTCGTTCCACGTGACGAAACATCGAAGGTCACCGTCGTCGGGCGTCTCGTCCGAATCGGTTACCGCTGTGACGCGGACGACTCGCCACTTTCGTTCGGCCCGGAACTCCTCGCCGTCGCCGGAGACGGTGTATCCCAAGTCGTCGAAGATAGTCTTCGCTTGGTCGATGGGCGGTGTGCTAACAGTGGCCATCCACGTGGGGCTACCACCGACCGGGTAATAAACCTTCTTGCGACCTACGTGAGCTTGATGGTCGGATTGCGGTGCTGGGACGCGAACTCCTCTATCTCGCCGTTGTCCCGCAGTTCCTTGATTCGGTCGCGGGCGTCGTCCCGGTCGATGCCCGCCACGACCTCTCCGACGTGGAACACCTTCTCCTCCGGGACGCCTCGCTGCTCGCTGACCGCCTCCCACATGTCGCCCTCGGCCGCCGTGACCTCGCTCTGGATGATTTCGACCACGTCGCGGATATCGTCGGTGCTGCTCATCGTCTCGTGCCAGTCCGGCGGGTAGACGCTGATTCGACCGTCGCGGAGTTCGTAGAACCGCCCGCCCTCGCGCCACTCGTCGCTGTCGGTCGTGCGGTCGTCCAACGCGTCGAGGTCCACGTCGTACCGCACCGCGTCGGCGTACTCCCCGACGAGTTCCCGCGAGACGCCGCGTCCCTCCGTCGCGTGGTGGGCCTCGATGATTCGGACGAAATCTTGGAGCGTGATGACTTCGCTCTCGTGGTCGAGTTCGGCGACCACGTCCTCACGTACCTCGGTCATGGTGGGACGTTCGGGAAACCCGGCCAAAAGCAGACTGGCCGACTACTCGTGGGCCGCGTCCCACTCGGTCGGCTTGCGGATGTTGCCGCAGACGTTGCACTCGATGCGACCCATCGAGTCCATCGCGTTGTCGATGCGCTCGCAGTTGCCACAGAGGTAGCCGTACCGGTTCTCGCGGTCCTCGTCGCCGTAGACGACGAAGAAGGGACCCTTCGAACCCCGGTCGCCCTCGTCGCGGGCGACGTACACCGTCCGTCCCTCGGTCGTCGTGGTCGCGTCCATCGCGTTCACCTTGTTCCTTGAGCGATTTATGGGTGCTGACTTCCCGCCGGTCGGACTCGGGCGGGAACGCACGACAGCCACAAGACACTTGCGCAAAAAATTTTAGATACGCAACACGATGCAGACCAGACGGAGCGTCGTCGGGGCGGTCGCGGTGTCCCTCGCGGGTCTCGCTGGTTGTGTGAACGACCTGCCGACGGACGACGCGACCGGCCCCGACACGGAGACGACCACCGAGGTGGAATCGGACGACGTCACAGACGTAGCGGTCGTGAACGAGCGCACGGAGCGCGTCGAGGTGACGGTCCGCGCCACGACCGGCGGCGAGACGGTGTTCGACCGGACGGTCACGCTCGACGGGGGGTCGAACCGCCGGTTCGACGACCCCTTCGAGAACGGGACGAGCTACGCGGTCACCGCGACGACAGACGACGGTCTCAGCGAACGGTACGAGTGGACGCCGGAACGGAGGGACAACGCCGGCGTCCGAGTGTTAATCGAGGACGACCGCGTGACGTTCGAGGACATCACCGCCTGACCGACGCGGGGTTCGAGACGCTTCGCCGGAGAAAAAGCGGTCGAACTCGCGGGTCCGAGCGACCCGTCGAGGGGGACGCCCCCCGGCGGCGAGGCTACCCGCGACTCAGTGTTGCCCTGCGTCGTGTTGCCACGACCGCTTCAGAGATTTCTTCGTACACACCGTCTGTTCGTTCTTGTATCGGTCCACGCTCTTCCAGCGGTCACAGCTATCGCTTGCCTCCGCGACGCTTTGTCCGTAGTGGCCCAGCATCGTCGAGGCCTGATTCGGGTTGAGCAACGACCCGGTGTTCAGGACCTTCCCGAGTTCGTGGTCGGAACTCACGCCGAACTTCTGGACCTCGTCGCAGACGTCGGCGTAGATGTAGGGGTGGAGCGCCTCGTGGACGCCGGAGAACGCCGTCTGGTGGGCGTTCGGGTATCTCGTCGTCCCGATGAACCCTTGTCTGCGCTCGGCCCAACCGTTCCGGTCGTGGGCGACTGCCGTGTCGCACTTCACGACCCAGAGATACATCCCGTCGCCGAAGTTGTTGTCGTTGAGCCAACTGTTCCCGTCGGAGAACTTGTTGTTGCAGTCGATTGTCTTGTCGGTGTCGTACTTCCGTGCGATGGTCGCGGGGACGTAGCCGTCGTTGTACAGCGAGTCCAGCGTATCGACGACGAAGTTGTAGGTCTTGTCCCAGTACTTCGCGTCCGGATTCGACGCCTTCAGGACGTTGACTTCCAGCACTTGGTCTCCGCCGGTGTCGCCGTTGTACTTGGAGTCCTTGAGGGTGTAGGCCATGGTTACTCCGCCTCCGTTCGGGTCGAGAGCCGATGCGCGTTCAGTTCGCCGTGGTTCCGGAGCGTGACGACGGGCGTGACCTCCGCCGACCCGGTGACCTCCTCGTAGGTCCGCGTCGAGTCAGACTGCTCGCCCGGCCCTCCGGACTGCTCGGTGCCGGACGGTTCGAAATGGGTTGTCTTCACTCGACGAGTCGGGAGCGAGAGCGTCACCTCGTCGTTCGACCCGGCGACGGCGGACTTCCCGTCGGCCCGGAGTTCGAGCGTTCCGCCCGACGGCGTGACGTCGATGCCGGGCGGTCGGTACGGGTCGGCGAGCAGGACGCCGTTGCGCGGGGCCAAGTCCGGACGCGTCTCGGTCACCGCGACGTTCTCGGTGGCGGTCTCGACTCCGTTCGCGGGGAGCGCCCGAACGCCGTCGAAGCCGAGCAGCGCCGCACCGTCTCCGACTCGCGCGTTCTCGGTGGCCGTCAGATGCTCTCCGAACAGCAGGAGTTCGTCTCCGTTCACGTGGTACTTCGGCGGCGAGTCGAGCGCGAGGCGGGAGAGGTCTCCGTCGATTACCGACACCTCGTGCTTCACGCCGACCTCCGCGAACCGGACGGTACCGACCGATTCGGTCTGCGCCCCCGCCACGGTGCCGGAGGCGAGCAATGTGGCCCCCGACGCGGAGATACCCTTCAACACGTCGCGCCTGTCCATCGGTCCGTGACTGTTTTCACTTGTCATGCGTCTCAGTCGGCTTGTTTGCCGACGAGCTAGGTTCGAAATCAAGACCAAATTAATTTATTGGCTAAAACTAAAGTAAAATATTCAACCCCGGCCTTCTAACGTACCGACCTCAGGCGTAACAGCTCCGAGGTCGAACGCTCGGTGCGCGACGCTTCGAGGGACGGCGGTCGCGTCCCGAAGGAATCATACCGTGAGACTGGCTACGGCGAACAAATGCCTCCCCGTCTCGTCCACTACTCCGACGTGGAGAACGTCTACGACTCCCCCGAGCGCGTCGGTCGCCTCGCCGGACTCCTGCGGGACCTCCGGGGCGACGACGCGATTCTGGCCGGGTCGGGCGACAACACCTCGCCCGGCGTCCTCGCGCTGGTCGAAGACGGCGCGCAGGCCCTCGACCTCTTCGACGCCGTCGCGCCCGACGTGGAGACCTTCGGCAACCACGAGTTCGACCACGACCTGTCGGCGCTCCGCCGACTCGTCGCCGACTCGCCCCAGACGTGGGTCAGCGCGAACGTCTGGCGCGACCGAGCGGGCGGCGAGCGATTCGGCGCGGACGCCGGCGTCGTCCCCGCGACCGTCGTCGAGGCCGACGGCACGTCGGTGGGGTTCGTCGGCGTCACGACCGAACGAACCGCCTCGATAAATCCCGCCGCCACGGCCCTCGAATTCGCCGACCCCGTCGCGGCCGCGCGCGACGCGCTGGCGGACCTCGACGCCGACTACACCGTCGTCCTCTCGCACCTCGGACGGGGCGACGAGCGACTCGCCCGCGAGGTCGAGGCAGACGCCATCCTCGGCGGCCACGTCCCGACCGAGCGCCGCGACCGAATCGGCGACACGCTGCTCACCCGGCCCGGGGACGGCGGGTCGGTCGTCCTCGAAGTGGACCTCGCTGGCGACGTGACCCGCCACCGCGTCGCGGACGCGCCGGTCCACGAGGGCGTGGCCGACGCGATGCGCGAGCGACTCGCCGAGACCGGCCTGAACGACGTCGTCGGGACCGTCAAGGACCCCATCGACCGCGCGGAGACGACGCTGTTCGGCGGCGAGTGCAGACTCGGCAATCTGGTCGCGGACGCTTACCGATGGGAGACCGGCGCGGACGTCGGTCTCCAGAACAGCGGCGGGGTCCGGACCGGCGAGGCGCTGGCCGGGGAGGTCACGGCCGGGGACCTCGTGAGCGTCACGCCGTTCGAGGAGCGCGTGGTGGTCGCGGAGGTATCGGGGGCGACCCTCCGGGACGCCTTCGAGTGGGCGGCCGGTCCGGACCTCGGGTTCGCCGAACCGGAGTGGTGGCACGCACAGGTAAGCGGCGCGTCGGTGAGGTGGAACCCGGAGACCCACGCGGTCGAGTCCGTGCGCGTCGGCGGCGAACCGCTCGACGACGACCGGACCTACTCGGTCGCGCTGTCGGACTACGTCCTCCACACCGACGACGAGTTCCCCTCGCTCCGGGAGGACCACCGCGTCTCGACCGCCGGAATCCAGTACGAGGTGCTGGTCGAGTACGCCCGCGAGACCGGAATCGACCCCCGACTCGACGGCCGAATCGTGGAGGTCGAGACGCCGCCGACCGAGAGGTAGAAGGGTTCGGATTCCCTCGGTTCGAACGTGACCCGCGTCGTCGTCCCAGTCCGCTATCCGCCGACAGCCCACTCCGAGCGAACGCTGGCGGAGGCGGTCCGAATCGCCGAGGAGCGCGGCGCGGCGCTGACCGTCCTGCACGTGAATCTCTACCACCGCGGCGGGGAGGTGTCGCGCGCCGACCTCAAGCGCGCGGTCGAAGCCGAGTTCGGTCGGGTGCCGAACGTCAGGTACGTCGTCCGCGACGGGTTCCTCGTCGAGGAGACCATCCTCGAAGAGGTCGCCGCCGAGGGGGCGGACGTGGTCGTCATCGGCCACAAGCAGGCCGGGCGGTGGCGGCGCGCGCTTCGGAAACTGACCTCGGACCCCGACATCGAAGCGTACCTCCGCGAGAAACTCGACGCCGAAATCGTGACGGTCGGGCGAGACTAGTCGGGCGCGTCGAACTCCTCGGGTCGGGACTGGCGCTCGTCCTGTCCGAGTTCGACGCGAGCGGTGCCGCTGTTCTCGTCGAAGACGAGGTGGCTGTGGGGGTAGGCTATCTCCACGTCGGCCTCGTCGAGGTCGTCCCAGATGCGTTCCTGAATCTTCGACCGGACGCGGGGCATGTAGTAGGGGTCTTTCACCCAGTATCGGAGGTCGAGCAGAACGCCGTGGTCGGCGAACTCCTTGATGTACGAGACGGGCGCGGAGGGGTAGCGCGCGCTCCCGATGCGGATGTCCGGACCGCCCTCCACGACCTCCGTGGTCTCTCTGGCCGCCCGTTCCATGATGGCGCGGGCCTCCTCCACGTCGCCCTCGTAGGTCACCAGCACTTCGAGCGAGAGGCGCGACCGGGTGTCCTCGGCCGAGTAGTTGATGACGTCCCGGTCGCGCATGTTCGAATTCGGAATCACGAGGAACGTGTTTTCGAGCGTGAATATCTTGGTGTACCGGAGCGTGATGTCCTCGACGTAGCCCCGCCTGTCCTTGTCCACGAGTTCTATCATGTCGCCGATTTCGTACGGCTGGTCGGCCAGCAGGAACAGGCCGTTGATGACGCTCCCGATGATGGGCGCGAGGACCAGACCGAGGACGGCAGAGAACACCGTCACCGACAGCAGGATGTCGCTCGCCCGGAAGCCGAACCCGACTTTCACCGCGACCGACGCGGCGACGACCATCACGACGGCCCGAATCCCGCCGAGGACCGTCTTGGTCAGACTCGGCCGCTGAAACCGTCTCGCGACCGGGCGGCCGAGAAACCGAATGAGCAGTCGGCTCCCGTACCAACCGGCGACGAGTATCACCACGGCGTAGAGGACGCCGCCGACCGGCGACGCCAGTATCTCGTCGGCGACCGACTGAATCCGGTCCAACACGCTCGCCATGGCGGTATCTCTCTCGCGGTTGGGGAAAACGTTAGGGTTCGCAGTCGCCCGCGTCGAGGGAGTTGGCAGTCGAACCAAGTCGAATCCGGTAACCGCGCCGTGGCGAGCGTCCCGCAAAGAGATAAGGACCGCGTGTACGTAGCCTCCGGCATGAACGGACAACCGGGTCCCGGGGGCGCTTCGTTCGAAATCAACGCCGAAAATCCGCAAGACACGGTCATCGCCGGATTCTCCCACTTCGGTCTGGCTGGACTGACCGCGGCGAACTACCTCGTGGACCACCTCGAATTCGAGCAGGTCGGCCACATCTCGGCCGACCAACTCCCCGCCATCACCCCGTTCGAGAACGGCCACCCGCGCCACCACACCCGCGTCTTCTCCCACGAGCAGGCCGGACTGTCGGTCCTCGTCGGCGAACTGTTCGTTCCGCTGTGGGCCGCCCAACCGTTCAGCGAGGCCGTATTGGAGTGGACCGAGACCGAGGGCGTCGACGAGGTCGCGGTCCTGCAAGGGGTAACGATGCCCCACGCGCCCGACGACCATCAGGTGTTCTACGTCGCCACCGACGACTACCGGGAGCACCGCCTCGCGGACGCCGACGTCCCGCCGATGGGGCAGGGCTTCCTCGACGGGATGAACGCCGAACTCGTGGCTCGGGGGATGGAGTCGGACCTCCGGACCGCGGTGTACGTCACGCCCGTCCACGAGCAGGCCCCGGACGTGGAGGCCGCGATTCGCCTGCTGAACGCGGTCGGGCGTGTGTACGACCTCGAAATCGACACCGGACCGCTGGAGGAGTTCGCCGCGGAGATTCGCGGCTACTACGAGGAACTCGCCGAACGACTCTCGGAGCGCACCGAGACCGAGGGGACCGAAAACCGGATGTACATGTGAAGCGGTCGCTGTGGTCGAACGTCTCGAATCAAACCGTAGCGAGTCGGGAATCGCACCGCTCTGAAGGTTTATAAACGAAGCCGCGGCAATCCCGTAGCGTGCCGACCTCCCGATTTGTCACGCAGGTGGTTTACGCACTCGTCAGGGCCTCTCAGACGGGATTGACTCGCGAACGTCACTGAGCTACGGGAAGGATGAAACGCGTTTTCGCAAATCGGTGCTACTCGAAACCGGATAAATCATTTACCCCTCGGGAGTATGTCCTCGTATATGACCTCCGACGACTTGCGCGTGACCATGGAGCAGGTCGGCGACCGGTTCGACCTCGGGGAGTACGAAATCGACGCGTACCTCACCGTGCTCGAACACGGCGACCTGACCGCCAGCCAAATCGCCGACCGGACCGACATCCCGCAACCGCGGGTGTACGACACGGTCCGGAGCCTCAGCGACCGCGGACTCGTGGAACTGCGCGAGTCCCGACCGATGAAGGTCATCGCGGTGGACCCCGAGGAGGCGTTCTCCGGCGTCCAGACCTCGCTGATGGACATGGTCTCGGAGTTGGAGGCCCGGTACACGGCTCCCGCCCGCGATACCGAGGCCGTCTCGCTGGTCAAGTCGCGCTCGACAATCCTCCGGTACCTCGAAGAGGTCATCGACGCGGCCGAGTTCGAACTCGCGCTGTCGCTGACGCCCGACCTCCTGACCCGATACGAGGACGAACTCAGCGCCGCCATCGACACGGGCGTCAGCATCGAACTGCTGGTCACGCCCGCCTCGGAAGCGCCCGACCCCGACGAGTTCGACTACCGCGACGTGGCGACGACGGCCCGCGCTCGGCGAGGCATCACCACGCCGGTCATCGCCGTCGCGGACGGCGAGTACTCCATCTACGCCACCCAAGACGCCCTCCGGGACGACGAGGACCGATACGGCGTCATCTTCAACCGCTCGGCGCTGGGCTTCCTCGTCTCCGGGTTCTTCGGCACCGTCCTCTGGACCACCGCCGAACGCACCCTCGCCGCCAACGGCGAGGACCGCCCGTTCCCCCGACGCTACTCGTCCATCCGGCGCTGCGTCAAGGAACTGCAGGAACTCGAGGGCGACTTCTACGCGACGATAGAGGGCCGGGACATCGAGCGGGGGTCCTCGCGCGTCGTGCGAGGCGAAGTGGTCGGCTTCTCGTTCGAGGCGGGCGAGCGCGTCGCCGGGATGAAGATTCGGACGGACGACGGCGTCGTCACGGTCGGCGGGCAGGTCGCGGCACTGGAGGACGTGGAGGCTCACGAAATCCGGGTCGGGCGGAACAGTCCGCCCGAGCAGTGAGCGCGACGCGGTCGTCGGTCGCGCGCCGACACGCTACCTGCCGGCCGCGCGGAGGATTCTGATTACTGCCGACCGAGCGGAAATCACCGACTACTGGAACGTGTAGAGCCGAGCACCGCAGTCGTCACAGGCCAGCACTTCGTCGGGTGCGTCGGGACGCGCCCCGCCCGGTCCGCCGCAGCACTCGACCACGGTTGTCTCCACGACCGGTCCGTCACAGACCGGGCAGCGTTCGAGGACGGTCCGGAGCGGTCCCGCCGCCTGCGCCCGCCGAGTCGCGGACAGGTCGGTGTCGTCGGCCAGCGCCCGGACCGCGGCCGTCTCCGCGACGGCGACCGGCCGAGTGAGCCACTTCTCGTTCGCCGGGTCGTCGCCCCCGTCCGAGACCACGAACCAGCGGTCGCCGTCGCGTTCGAGCGGAGCGTTCGCGCTCGGGGTCACCACCTCCACGACCCGACCCTCGGGTGCGGCCGCCCGGAGCGCGGCCGCGAGAGCCTCGTCGTCGCGCTCCCGGAGGTCTCGAATCTCCGCGCGCCACGCCTCCCGGAAGTCGTCGTCGAGAGTCACCGTCTCGCCGTCCGCGACGACCGCACCGGTGTCCACGAGGGCGGCGAGGACCGCTTCGCCGGATTCGTCGTCGCCGAGCGACCCCGAGGCGTCGGGAGTCCCGCGGCCGTCGCCGCGGTCCGCGTGAAAGACGTTCGTCGGGAGTCGCGCGGCGAGTCCGGGCGCGAACCGCGGGGTGTAGGGGACCAGATACCCCCGGAGCGCGATGGCGGCCGCGCCGCCGACGCCGAGCACGGTGGCGAGGGCGCGCGAACGCCGCCGCGCGACGCCCGCGCAGGCGGCGAGCAGTAGTACGGCGTTGACAGACGTGCAGGGCCAGCATCGGCGCTCGCCCGTGTGGTCCGGGTTCCGAAGGTGGTCGTAGAGCGACCGCATACCTCTCGTATCGACGCGGCGGGGCTTGAGGCTTTTCCGGGGGCAGTCGTCTTTCGTGGACTGGACGTCCCCGGAAATCTGTCGCTATCGGAACCGGTCGCGCCGACTCGCCCCGTACCGTTTTGTCGGCCTTCGTCGTACGCAGTCCCATGCCCGACACGGAGATGGAGTACACGAACCTCGGCGACACGGGTCTCGAAGTCTCTCGGTTCTGCCTCGGATGCATGAACTTCGGGAGCGACCGCGAGTGGATGATTGGCGACGAGGAGAAGAGCCGCGAGATAATCGACCGCGCCATCGACCTCGGCATCAACTTCCTCGACACGGCGAACGTCTACTCTCAGGGCGAGAGCGAGGAGATAGTCGGTCGGGCCATCGAGGAGTACGACCGCGAGCAACTGGTAATCGCGACGAAAGTCTACGGGTCAATGGGCGAGGGACCGAACAAACAGGGTCTCTCGCGCAAGCACGTCCTCGACCAAGTGGAGGGGAGCCTCGAACGCCTCGGCACCGACTACATCGACCTCTACCAGATTCACCGCTGGGACGAGTCCACGCCGATAGCGGAGACGCTCCACGCGCTCGACCACCTCGTGGAGACCGGAAAAGTGCGGTACATCGGAGCCTCCACGATGGCGTCGTGGCAGTTCACGAAGGCGCTCTACGAGAGCGACCTGAACGACTACGCCCGGTTCACGTGCATGCAACCACAGTACAATCTGGTTGACCGCCAAGAGGAGGAGAACGTCCTCCCGGTCTGTGCCGACGAGGGAATCGGCGTCATCCCGTGGAGTCCGCTCGGCGGCGGGTTCCTGACGGGCAAGTACGACCGCGATTCGGAACCCGAATCGGGCCGGGCGGCCACCGACGAACACACCTACGAGCGATTCACCGACGAGAACTGGGCGGTGCTGGACGCGGTTCGAGAGCTAGCCGACGAGAAGGACGTCACGCCCGCGCAGGTCAGTCTCTCGTGGTTGCTTCACGAGGAAGTCGTGGACGCGCCCATCGTCGGTCCCCGCAGTATCGACCACTTGGAGGAGAACGTCGCGGCACTCGACGTCTCGCTCTCTGACGACGAGAGAGCGCGACTCGAAGCGCCGAAAGACCCGGTGTGGTCCCGAGATATCGCGGACACGTAACACGCTTCCGAGTAAATATTACGAGACGGCGGGGCGATTAGGCCACTCGGACCCTGACACAATACCGACAGCCGAGACGAAATCCCCGTCCCGAGCCTGATTTTTTTCTAATCACTTCCGTTGGAGGCTGGCCAAAGCTGTTATACGGAGGTTTGCCGTTACAGGGTGTGGGGGAGTGAGAGACAATGACAAATGAGGGTAGCGGAACTTCTAGGCGACGGTTCGTCAAAGCTGTCGGTGCGTCGGGAGCGGCGGCGGGCCTGACAGGATACGTAGACGATGGGGCGGTCGGCGACGTTCAGCAGGGCGGGACGACCACCGTCCAGTGGGCGACGGACCCGGACTTCAAGGGGTCGACGTGGAAACAGGAGTTACAACCAGTTCTGCACAACAACGGTCTCTCGAAGGACATCGAAGTCGAAATTCTCGCGGGACCGTCCGTGACCGACAACCGCCGCGCGCAGTACCAGCAGTGGCTGTCGGCGGGACGGGCGAAACCCGACATTCTCTACATGGACAGCGGGTGGACGATTCCGTTCATCGTCAGGAACCAACTGCTGAATTTGAGCAAATCGGGGAACTTCCCGCAGAAGCGGATTCAGCGTATCGAGAACCAGTACTTCGACGCGAGCGTCTCGACTGCCAAGGGACCGGACGGCGACCTGTACGGCGTCCCCCTGTTCCCGGACTTCCCGACGATGCTGTACAACCAGAACTATCTGAAGAACGCCGGGTTCGGGCAGTCGGACTTCGACAAGTGGGCCACCGACTCGATGACGTGGCAGAAGTTCTCGCAGGTGACCAAGCAGGCGATGAACAACAACGACGTGGAGTACGGCTACACCTTCCAAGCGAAGGCCTACGAGGGACTGTCGTGCTGTGACTTCAACGAGTTCATGTCGAGTTGGGGCGGGGCCTACTTCGGCAACCCCGAGAAGTACCTGTTCGGGCCGGTCGGCGACCGACCGATTACCGTGGACGAACCCCAGGTCGTCAACGCAATCAAGATGGTGCGGACGTTCATCCACGGTTCGGACGCCAACAACACGCTCGACGAGTATCAGGGCAACATCGCACCGCAGGCGGTGATGCAGTGGGTCGAGGAACCGTCCCGGAAGCCGTTCACCAACGGTAACGCCGTCATGCACCGCAACTGGCCCTACGCCATCAACATCAGCGGTGCCGAGGACGCGCTGGGCAAGGACCTCGGCGTGATGCCAATTCCGTACGCCAAGACGCCCGACGAGGCGCAGTACCCGATGACGGGAGGGCCGGTCGCGGCGCTGGGCGGATGGCACAACGCCATCAACCCCAACTCCAAGAAGCAGGAGCGGCCGCCGAGGTACTGAAAGCGATGATGAGCGAGGAGTTCAAGTACAAGCTCTTCGAGGTGCTGGGATTCCTCCCGCCGGAACCCAAACTCCTGACCACCAACCGGGCCAAGCAGGTGCCGGTAATGGGCCGGTATCTCGATTCGCTGCGCGTCGCGGGCGAGAACGCGATTCCGCGCCCGGTCACGCCGGTCTGGCCCGCCGAATCGTCCAAAATCGCCCAGCAGGTCAACGGTGCCTTCGCACAGGGCGGCAACCCCAGTCAGGCGATGAGTCAACTCAAGGCACAACTAGAGGCAATCGAGAGCAGCGCGTGAACTAGCTTCACAATCTCCAATGGCAACAACCGAAGAGGAGGCCCCGGACTCCCGGCGGTCGGGACCGTACGTCGCGGCAGTGCGCTGGATGGAGAACCTGAGCGACACGCAGTTCGCGTACCTGTTGCTGACGCCGGTACTGCTGTTGCTCGGACTCATCGCGTTCTGGCCGTTACTGAGCACGTTCCGGATGTCGCTGTACTCCGACAACCTCGTCGGGAGCGCTCCGCTCGGCGAGTTCGTCGGTCTGCAGAACTACGTCGCGCTGTTGACGGGCGAACGCAACGCGTTGCTGGTCCGGCCGTTCTTCGACCTCTCGACGCCGTTCAGGAGCGCACTCACCGTGACGCTCATCTTCACGGTGGTGAGCGTCTTCTTCGAGACAATCGTGGGGTTCGCACAGGCGCTCGTCCTCGACCAAGACTTCCGCGGGCGACGGTGGGTCCGGGTCGCCATCATCATCCCGTGGGCGGTGCCCATCGTGATTCAGGGGATGATTTTCTTCCTGATGTTCCAGCCCGGAATCGGGTTCCTCGTCGGCACGCCGGAGAACCCGGCGTTCCTCAATCGACTCGGAATCCTCGGGTTCACGCCGCTATCGACCCCGTCGGAGTCGGTGCTGATACTCATCGTCGCCGACGTGTGGAAGACTTCGGCGTTCATGGCGCTCATCATCCTCGCGGGACTCCAGAGCGTGGACCGGAGCCTCTACGACGTGGGGAGAGTCGCCGGGGCCTCGAAGTACCAGCAGTTCAAGATGATAACCCTGCCGCTGGTCCTGCCGTCGGTGCTGGTGGCGATGCTGTTTCGGACCATCGGCGCGATGCGAATCTACGGTCTCATCGAGACGGTCGTGGGATGTAACACGGTGCCGTCACTGTCCTGTCTAGTGGTCACGACCTTCCGCGGGTCGCGGATGTACGGAACGTCGGCGGCGGTGGCGTTCATCACGGCGGCACTCATCGGTCTCGTGGTCTCGGTGTACATCGTCAAGTACGCGGACACGGAGACGGGAGGATAACATGGCTACGGAAACTGATTCGAGTCGAGGCGCGTTCTCGCGGTGGGTGAACTCGGCGATACAGAACCCTCAGAAGGTGTACAGGGCGATGTTCTACGTCGCCATGCTGTTCTTCCTGTTCACGACGCTGTTCCCGTTCTACTGGCTGCTGGTGCTGGCGCTCACGCCGAACGAGGCCATCACCAGTTTCGGCTTCCCGCCGGTGCCCCACGGGTTCAATCCGGAGGCGTTCGTGACGGTGTTCACGAAGGTGCCGTTCCACATCTACATGTTCAACAGCTTCGTGCTCGGCATCGCCACGACGGTCGTCGTGCTGATACTGGCGAGTCTCGCTGGCTACGTGTTCGGCAGGCTCGAATTCCCCGGAAAGGGACCGCTGATGCTGCTGATACTGGCGGTGTCGTACTTTCCGCCGGCGGCGTTCATCATCCCGCTGTTCCGACTGTTCACCGGCAACGTCTCGGTGCTGGGCGTGTCGAGTCCCAGCCTGTTCAACACGCCGTTCGCCATGATACTGCCGTTCAGCGCGCTGTTCATGCCGCTGTCTATCTTCATCCTCTCGACGTTCTACGGCCAGATTCCGGACGGACTGGAGGACGCTGCTCGAATCGAGGGGACGACGCGCCTCGGCGCGCTGTTCCGGGTCATCATGCCGCTGTCGGCACCGGGCGTAGCGACGGCCGGCGTGCTGACGTTCATCTCGGTGTACAACGAGTTCTTCTTCTCGTTCCTGATGACCTCGGGGGAGGCGCGCAGTTGGGCACCCATCGTGTGGGGTATCCTGAGCTATCAGGGCCAGTACACCCAACTGTACAACCTCATGGCGGCCGCGAGCATCGTCGGGGTCCTGCCCGTCGCCATCCTCGTGGTCGTGGCACAGGAGAAGATAGTCAGCGGACTCACCGCGGGAGCGCTCAAGGAGTGATTCACAATGGGTAAAGTCATCTTAGACGGCGTCACGAAACGCTACGCGGACGTAACGGCGGTGGACGACATGAACCTCGAAATCGAGGACGGCGAGTTCGTCACGCTCGTCGGCCCCTCGGGGTGCGGGAAGTCCACGACGCTGGAGACCATCGCGGGGTTGACTCTCCCCAGCGAGGGGACCATCACCATCGCCGACCGGGACGTCACGAACCTGCCGCCGAAGGACCGGGGCATCGCGATGGTGTTCCAGAACATCGCGCTGTTCCCGCACATGGACGTGTACGACAACATCAGCTTCGGCCTGCGTCTGCGCGACTACCCGAAGGACGAAATCGAGCGCCGCGTCGAGCGCGCGACCGACATCGTCCAGTTGGAGGGGATGCTCGAACGGATGCCCGACGAACTCTCGGGCGGACAGCGCCAGCGCGTCGCCATCGCCCGCGCCATCGTGCGCGAACCCGAGGTGTTCCTGATGGACGAACCGCTGGCGAACCTCGACGCGAAACTCCGGGTCCACATGCGGACCGAACTCCAGCGCCTCCACAAGGAACTGGACACCACCATCATCTACGTCACCCACGACCAAGCCGAGGCGATGACGATGTCCGACCGCATCGCGGTCATCGACGGGGGTCAACTCCAGCAGATTGCGCCCCCGCTGGTCTGTTACAACGAACCCGCGAACCTCTTCGTCGCGGGGTTCATCGGGTCGCCCTCGATGAACTTCGTCGAGGGCGAGGTCACCGCCACCGGTCTCACGACGCCCAACTTCGACGTGGACTTCGACCCCGGACAGTTGCCGGGGGTCGCGGAGGGCGACCACCTCACGCTGGGGGTCCGGCCCGAGGACGTCTACCTCGACCACACCGGCGGGAGCATCAGCAACCCGACCCAACCCATTCCGGCGAAGACCGACGTGTTAGAGCCGATGGGCGACGAGATATTCGTCTACCTGTTGACCGGCGGGGCGGCCGACACGAGTATGGAGGGCGACCCCGCCGCGGCAGAGAACCAACTCCTGATGAGCATCGACCCCTCCTCGGACATCGAACCGGAGGAGGACGTCGAGGTGGTTCTGGACCGCGAACGCGTCCACCTCTTCGACACCGAGTCGGGCGACGCCATCAGCCACACCCTCGACTTCGCGGCGGTCGAACCGGGCACGCGAGAGACCGAGCGGGAAGCGGAGGGCGACGACTGATGGTCACGCCCCTCGGGTGGTTCTATCTGGTCGGCGGGACGGTGCTGTTCTTCTTCTGGGCGTACGGCATCGTCTCGTTCGCGCTGGACTGCAAGCACAAGTTCCTCCCCGCGATTCGGGCGTGGCTGTCGGCCCGACGGAGTGCCAAACGGGAGAGCGACCGCGAGACCGAACGGGAGGAGACCGAGCGGCAACTCTACTGAGATGCACGGCGGTCGGACGACCTCGGACGTAGCGCAGACGACGTATCACGCCGCGTCAGGTTCTCGAATCCTGATAGACGGCCGAACAGAAAAACCTAACAACGACTCACGGTTGGCTACCACTAGTACCTATGTCTAGAACGAATGAGCCGGTCCGAGTCGGTTTCGTCGGTCTCGGGAACATCGGTCACTATCACGCCGACCGTCTCCTCGACCTCGGCGGCATCGAAATCGTCGGGGGCGTGGACATCAACCCCGACGCGCGCGCCCGCTTCGCCGAGAAATACGGCGTCGAGTCCTTCGAGAACTACGAGGACCTCTACGGGACGGAGGTGGACGCCGTCATCGTCACGACGCCCAACAAGTTCCACGAGGAGTACGCGGTGGCCGCCCTCCAGTCGGGACTCGACGTGCTGCTGGAGAAACCTCTCGCACACTCGCTCGAGAGCGCCGAGCGCATCGCCGAGGCGGCGCGCAACGCCGAGGGCTTCTGCATGGTCGGGTTCCACAACCGATTCCGGAACCCGGTCGAAGTCGTCAAGTCCTACCAGCAGGAGGGTCGGTTCGGGCGGACCCGCCACGTCGAAGCCAACTTCATCCGGCGGCGCGGGATTCCCGGTCGGGGGTCGTGGTTCACCAACCGGGAGATAGCGGGCGGCGGCGCGCTCATCGACATCGGCGTCCACGCCATCGACCTCGCGCTCCACTTCCACGACTTCCCGACGGTGCAGGAAGTGTCGGGCACCATCCGGTCGCAGTTCGGGTCGCGCGACGACTACGCCTACCTCGAAATGTGGGGCGAGGACACCAACTCCGGCGAGTTCTCGGTCGACGACTCCGTCAGCGCGTTCGTCCGGTGCGAGGGCGGCAAGACCTTCTCGCTGGAGGTGGCGTGGGCCGCCAACCGCTCGCCGAACGAGGAGTTCGTCGTCCGGGGGACCGAGGCGGGCGCGAACTTCGACAAGGCCGACGACTCGCTGACCATCTACGAGTCGGGCCGACAGGGCACCGACCACTTCTCGGACTCCGAGATTCAGACCCGCCACGAGGACCCGCACAAGGCCGAACAGCGCGTCTTCTTCGAGGCGGTCCGCGACGGCGTTGCGCCGACCCGCAACACGGTCGAACAGGCGCTCGAAGTCCAGCGCGTCATCGACGGCATCTATCGGTCCCACGAGCAACAGCGCGCGGTTCAGCTCGGGTAGTCTTACTTCGTCTCTCCCGGCGGCTCTCTTCTCCGTCTCTCGGCCGAGACCTGCGAGCGACAGGGTCCGCTCGCGAGCGTCAGGGTCCGCTCGGCCAAAGCAGGCCCGCAGCGGGACCGACTCGGACTCGTCATCGGTCCCGTTCGACGTTCCTGAACTCGAACCGCGCCCCGCCGTCCGCGCTCTCGGTCACCGCGCACTCCCAGTCGTACACCTCGGCCAACTCCCGGACGAACGCCAGTCCCAACCCGGTTCCGCCGTGTTCGCCCGCTGTCGTGTACCCCGCCTCGAACACGGTGTCCCAGTCGTCGTCGGGGATACCGCACCCGTCGTCGGCCACGTAGAATCCCGACGGGAGTTCGCCGACCGTAATCGTGACGCCGCTCCCGCCGTGTTCGACGGCGTTCTCGAAGAGGTTGCGGAACAGGTGTCGGATGTACGTCTCGTCGGCGCGCATTTCGAGGTCCAGAGCGACGTCGAGGGTCGCCTCGGGGGCGTCCACCTCGGCCCACCCCGCCCTCGCCACTTCCGCGAGGTCCACCGGCGTCTGCTCGCCGACCGCCTCGCGGCCCCGCGTCAACACCAGCATGACGTCGATGATGTCCTCGATGCGGTCGAACGCCTCCGTGACGTACTCGACCGCTTCCGTGTTCAAGCCGGCCGCCTCCGAGTCCGTACGGACCGCTAACTGCTGACTGTATATCTGGCCGACCGTGACCGGGTTCCGAAGTTCGTGAGCCAGCATGCTGGCGAACGATTCCAGTCGCTCGTTCTGCTCCTGCAGTCGCTGTTTGCGCTCCTCGCGCTCGGTGACGTCGGTCAGGGTGACGACCGCGCGGTTGACCTCGCCGTCCGCGTCCCGGACCGGCATGCCGTGGTTCAGGACGGTGCGACGCTCCCCGTCGAACCCCTCGATTTCGACCACGGCGGGGTCTGTGACCTCCTCACCCCGTAACGCCCGAGCGAGCGGCCAATCCTCGGGGTCGAGGGGTTCGCCCGTGTCGGCCCACCACCCGTCGTACTCCTCGTACTCCGCGACCGACTCGGACTCGGCGACCTCCCCACCCCAGATTTCCTCGGCGGCCTCGTTCCACTCGACGATGCGACCGTCCGCTTCGGCCACGAAGACGGCGACCGGGAGCAGTTCGACGAGCGCCCGAAGCTGGTTCTTGTTCTTGCGGAGCGCCTGCTCGCGCTCGATACGTTCGGTGATGTCCTGCACTATGAGTATGCCCGCAGAGGCGTCGCCTTCACCGTCGTTGACCGGGACCGTGTGTGCGAGCCAGTGTCGGTCGTGTAACTCGAACTCGAAGGCGCTCGTCTCGCCGTCGAGGGCGGCCCGGAACCGCGGTTCGAGTTGGTCCGCGACCTCTTCGGGATAGCGTTCCGAGACTGTCTGACCGACGACCTCGTCGGCAGAAACTCTGATGTCGTCCAGAATCTCCCCGCCGGTGACCGTGTACTGGAGGTTCTCGTCGAAGAGCGCGACCGCCCCGTTGGGGAAGTGTTCGACCAGCGTCCGGTACCGGCGCTCGGACTCCGCCAGCTTCCGCTCGGCCTCGACGCGTTCGGTGATGTCCTGTGACATCCCCAGCGCCGCGAAGATGTCGCCGTCGTCGTCCCGAATCGGCACGACACGAAACTCGAAGGTTCGGCCCTCGAACTCGGCCTCGAACGTACTCGACTCGCCCTCCAAGGCGGTCTCGTACCGCGGGGCGAGTTCGTCGGCCAGCGTCGGCGGGAGCACCTCCCGAACCGTCTGGCCCTCCAGTTCGTCGGCCGTGACGTCGGCGACGTCGTGGGGGGTACCGCCGACGGTGCGGTAGCGTAGGTCCCGGTCCACGAGGGCGACCGCACCGTTCGGGAAGTGTTCGACGAGGGCGCGATAGCGGCGTTCGCTCTCGTCGAGTTTCCGTTCGCGCTCCTTGCGCTCGGTGACGTCCTGAAAGTACACCGACAGGCCGGTCTCCGAGGGGTACGCGTGGACTTCGAACCACGCCGTCAGCGGTTCGGGGTAGTAGAACTCGAAGGTGGTCGGCTCCTGTGTCCGCATCGCGGTCCGGTACTCTTCGCCGAGTTTCGAGTCGTCGGCCCACTCGAACGCCTCCCAGAAGGTACGACCGACGAGACCCTCGCCCTGATAGTCGATGAGTTCCTCGGCGCGTTCGTTAACGTGAGTGAACTGCCACTGGTCGTCGAGCGCGTAGAAGCCGTCCGAAATGCGACCGAAGACCTCCGCGAGTTCGGTTTCGAGGCGCTCGCGCTCGGCGGCGTCGGAGACGATTCCCTCCAGCGTGACGGGAGTCGCTTCGAGAGCGTCGTCGGCGCTCTCACGCTCAGGACGGCCGGAGACCGAACCGTCGGAGGCCCGTTCGTGGTCCGCGGGTCGCCACCACACGCGACTCCGCGAACCGACCTTCTTGCTGCGAACGTCGCCGCGGTCGGCCAACTCGTCGAGTTTGTTGTACGCGGTGCGCCGGGTGCAGTCCAGTTCCTCCGCGATTTCGTTCGTCGTCACGGGTTCGCGGACCAACGCCTTCTCGTCACAGACTTCGAGCACGTCGTCGGGCGTAATCCGACCGGAATCCATTACCCGCCATTCGGTTGGCGAGCGCATAAGAATTTCCCTCGTGGGAAAATCGGTCGCCGCCCCGGAAACTGCGTGCGTCAGAAACGACTCGTCCGGGGCGAGAGTCGGACACGTCCGCCTCGCGCCGAGCGCGTCGTTCTTGCGTACCGGTGTTGGGCGCGACGATGGGGTCCGTGACGAGTCCGCGTGACCGGACCGCACGTGTCGGACCGAGACCGAGCGCAGTACGCTCAGAAAGCGCAACCCCGAAACCTCGGAGGACCGAACCACCGCGTAGCATGTACGAGGTCGAAGTGAAGGTCAGGACCGACCACGCCAGCGTCCGCGAGCGACTCGTCGAACTCGGGGCCGAACCGGTGAACGAAGTCACCCAAGAGGACACCTACTACGACGCGCCCCACCGCGAGTTCGCCGAGACCGACGAGGCCCTGCGCGTCCGCCGCGAGACCCCGGTGGACGCCGAATCGTTCGCGGAACTCACCTACAAAGGTCCCCTCGTCGAGACCGAGTCGAAGACGCGCCGGGAGGTCCAGACCGGCGTCGAGGACGGCGAGGCCGCCGCCGACATCCTCTCGGCGCTCGGGTTCGACCCCGCGGCGACCGTCCGGAAGGAGCGCGAGCGGTTCGCGCTCGACGGGTTCACGGTCACGCTCGACGCGGTCGCGGGACTGGGCGAGTTCGTGGAAGTCGAGACCGACGTTTCGGGCGAGGACTCCGTCGAGTCGGCCCGCGAGGACGCGTTCGACATTCTGCACGACCTCGGTCTCGACCCCGACGACCAGATTCGGACCTCCTATCTCGGTCTCCTGCTCGCCGACCAGAGTGCCGCCGCGGACGCCGACGAGTAACACCGGCCGCGAGGACGGACCGAACCCACCTGTCTGGCCGAGAGCGGGCGGTCATTGCTAACTCGCGTGATAACCGGTAGTTATCCCCGGTACCCGACTTCGTTTCCGCAAGTTATAGAATCCGTGACCCGATAGGTGGGAGTAATGACCGACCGGAACATCGAGGTCGAACCCATCGACCGACCCGCTGTAGAGGACCAAGAGATAGAGATTGTAGAGCGAAAGGGACTCGGACACCCCGACTCAATCTGTGACGGCATCGCCGAGAGCGTCTCGCAGGCGCTGGCGAACGCCTACCTCGACCGGGTCGGCAAAGTGCTCCACTACAACACCGACGAGACCCAACTGGTCGCCGGACGGTCGAACCCGCAGTTCGGCGGCGGCGAGATGATAGAACCCATCTACCTCCTCATCGTCGGTCGCGCGACCACGCAGTACGGCGACCAGACCATCCCGACCGAGACCATCGCGCTGGAGGCCGCCCGCGACTACCTCGGCGAGAACTTCCCCGAACTCGAGTTCGGCACGGACATCGTCGTGGACGTGAAGATGGGCGAGGGGAGCGGAGACCTCAAGGAGGTCTTCGGCGAGGACGGCGTGACCGTCCCGATGGCGAACGACACGAGTTTCGGCGTGGGCCACGCGCCCCTGACCGAGACCGAGCGAATCGTACTGAACGCGGAGCGACGTCTCAACGGCGAGTACGCCGAGGACCACCCCGCGCTGGGACAGGACGTGAAGATAATGGGCAAGCGCGAGGGCGACGCCATCGACATCACGGTCGCGGCCGCGATGATAGACCGCTACGTTGAGGACCGCGCCGACTACGACGACGAGGTCGAGAGCGTCCGGGAGTTCGTCCGCGACGTGGCCCACGAGTACACCGACCGCGACGTGAGCGTCTACGTCAACACCGCCGACGGCGACGGGTCCGACGAGGAGAGCGTCTACCTCACGACCACCGGCACCAGCGCCGAGATGGGCGACGACGGGTCGGTCGGGCGCGGCAACCGCTCGAACGGTCTCATCACGCCCAACCGCTCGATGTCGATGGAGGCGACCTCCGGCAAGAACCCGGTCAACCACATCGGGAAGATATACAACCTGCTCGGGACCGAAATCGCCGAGTCGGTCGTGGCCGAGGTCGACGGGATTCGCGACCTCCGGATTCGCCTGCTCTCCCAGATAGGCCGCCCCATCGACCAACCGCACGTCGCCGACGCCGAAATCGTCACCGAGGAGGACGTCGCCCTCTCGGACATCGAGAGCGACGTGGTGGACATCGTGGACCGCGAACTCGCCGACGTGACCTCCATCACCGAGCGCGTCATCGACGGCGAACTCACGACGTTCTGAACGCTACGCCGTTCAGAGCACGGGAACCGCTTTTTCCGACGTTCTGAACGCTACGTCGCCCGGGGTCGAATTCGACTCCGAGTCCGATTCAGTTTTTGCGCCGAGGGACGACCAGAGACGACTCGACTCAGAAGGCGAGTCGTTCGAGCAGGTACCGGAGGAACGTGTGACGCCGCGGTTGATGCGAGTGGACCAGCAGGACGGTGCAGTCGAGTTCGTCGGCCAACGTCTCGGGGAGTGTTCCGAACACCGCGTCGTACAGCGGGTTCTGTGCGGAGACGCCCGCCACCGCGAGGTCCGTCCCCGCCGTCGCCGAGAGCAGGACCGCCTCTCGGTCCGAGTCGCGGAGGAGTTCGAACTCGGCGGGCGCGGTGCAAAGTTCGGTCAGGTCCTCGTGATAGGTCAGAATCGGCGCGAGTTGCTCGTCTCTGGCGTCCTCGTCGGCGGCGTAGACGAACCGAAGCCTCGCGTCGCGAGCGTGCGCGACGGCGTCCGCGACGAGGACTTCGAGCGGGTCGTACGGGCCGCGGTCGGCGATGACCGTGACCTCATCGATGGAGTCGAACCCGCGGTCCCTGACGAAGACCACGTCCGCGCCGACGTGTTCGAGGAACCAGTCGGCATCGTGACCGACGAACTCCGCACCCAGAACCTCGGGCCGCCACTCGCCGACGAGCAGGTTCATCTCCCGGTCCCGGACGTAGTTGGCGACCGCGTGTTCGGCGTCGTGGGTGACGACCGTCTCGGTTTCGACCGGGGCGTCGAGTCGGCCGACGTGCGACGCTAACTCGGCCTCGCTCCCGTCGTCGGTCGTCGCGGCGGCCGACAGCGTCACCTGCTCGGGGACCGACTCGAACCGGACCACGTCGATTCGACCGCCCCGACGGGTGACGACCGCCTGCGCGACGCCGACCAGCGTCCGGTAGGTACTCGCCTCCGTCTCCGGGTCTACGCCGACGAGGACGCCGCCTCCGCCGCCGGTGGCCAGCATGGCGCGGGCGGTGTCGAGCGAGTAGTCGCCGGTGGTTCGCCGGATGGCGTCGAGCGCCGCGCCCTCGCGCTCGGTTCGCTCGCGGCCGTAGACGTAGTACCAACCGGTTCCGGTGACGAGCAGACCGACCGCACCCGCGAGCGGGAGCGCCCCCATCTGGGTGACGAGTACGAGTCCGGCGACCAGACCGAACAGTTGGACCCACGGGTAGCCGGGTGCGACGAACTCCGGGTCGTAGGATTCGAGGTCGCTCTCCCGGAAGGCCATCAGCGCCACGTTCACCAGCGAGAAGACGAGTATCTTGAACGCGCTTGCGAGTTTGGCGAGTTCGAGGACCGGGACGAACGCGATGAGCGCGAGCAACACGACGCCGGTGAACGCGATGGAGTAGACCGGCGTCTTGAACCCCCCGTGGACTCGACCGAGTCGGGGCGGTGCGAGGTCGTCCCTGCTCATCGCGAGCGGGAATCTGGCGGACGAGAGCACGCCCGCGTTCGCCATGCTCGTCAGCGCGAGAACCGCGACGACGCCGATGGCAGTCCTGCCCCACCCGCCGAGGAACTCCTCGGCCGCGACCGCCATCGGCGTCAGCGTCGTCTTCAGTCCCTCGTGGGGGACGACGCCGACGACCACGAACAGGACGAACGTGTAGACCAGCATCATCACGGCGACGGACACGAGGATGCTGATGGGGATGTTCCGGCCGGGGTCCTCGACCTCCTCGGCCACGCTCGCTATCTTGGTGACGCCCGCGTACGAGACGAAGACGAACCCGGTCGCCGCGAGCAGGCCGCCGCCGCCGTGTTCGAAGAAGGGGTGGTACTGACTCCGGTCCACGTAGGTGATACCGTCGGCGATGAAGACCACCAGCGCCGCCAAGACGAGCGTCACGATGGCGGCCTGAAGCCGCCCGGTCTGCTTGACGCCCGCGACGTTCACGACGAGAAGCACCACCGCGAGCGCGAGACCCACGACCGTCACGGCTCCGGGCGGGACGGGAACGAACAGCAGGAGGTACGCTCCGAGTCCGACGAGCGCGAACGCGCTCTTGAACGTGAGCGAGAACCACGCGCCGACGCCCGCGATGGTCCCGGGAAGCGGTCCCATCGCCCGGTCGATGTAGAGGTACGTGCCGCCCGCCTCGGGCATCGCAGTCGCCATCTCGGCCTTCGCCAGCGCGGCGGGGAGGACGACCAGACCCGCGAGCAGGTACGCCAGTATCGCGGCGGGACCGGCTATCTTGGTCGCTAGGCCCGGCAGAACGAAGATGCCGCTCCCTATCATCGCCCCCATGCTGATGGTGACGGTGGCGTACAGGCCGAGGTCGCGTTCGAGTTCCTTCGCCACTGTGGGTGTAATTGTCAGCCAGCGGCTTGAATTTAGGGAGGAACGCGACTGCGCGGGACGGCGGACTGACTCGCCGAACGACCGGGCACCGCGACTGACCTACTCGCTCTCGACGGACTGAAGTTCGGTCGCGAGTTCGTCGAGTAGTTCGACCGCCTCCTCTTGGAGTCGCAACACGTCCGGGTCCTCGTAGTCGCTCCTGTCGATGTCGGCCACGAGCGCCTGCGCTCGAAGCGCCTTCTTCGGGTCGGTGAGGTCCGTCTCGTCGAGGTCGACCATACTCGGCGTTCGACGCCGATTTCCATAGTTGTGGTGCCGGTCGAGTCGGACGATTCGGGGCCGTCCAGAGAACGACACTGGTCCTCGCTCGCACAGCGGGCCGACTCCGAACGGGACCGACAGAGACGCGTTCGACGAACCACTCGTTCGACACCGTCAGTCCGTAGCTACGGTCGTTTCCGCTCCTATAATCCAGCTAGCGCCGTTCCTCCCGGCGTCCTGCGTCGCCCCCAACCGAAGGCCGTTTATTCGCCTCGCGTCTATCCCCGGCCATGAAACCGCCGGGAGCCGACACCGTCCTCGTTCGCCACGCCGACATCGGCGTCAAGAGCGGGAAGGTTCAGGCAGAGATGGAGCGACGGCTCCGGGACAACATCGAGGCCATCGTCAGCGACCGGGACATCGACGCCGAGGTCGAGCGACGCTGGTCGCGCATCCTCCTCCACGCCGACGCCGAGAGCGTGGACGCCGCGACCGACGCCGCGGCCGACGCCTTCGGCGTGCGGTCGGCCAGTCCGGCCGCCGTCGTCCCGGCCGAGAAAGGACCCATCGTGGACGCGCTGGCCGGGACCGCCCGGAAGTACGCGGACGCGGCGGCGCGCGGAGACGAGGACCTCGGCGACACGTTCGCCGTGCGCGCCCGTCGCGCCGGTAACGCGGACGCCCACCCCTTCACCAGCGAGGACTTGGAGCGGGAGGGCGGCGCGGCCGTCTTCGAGCAACTCCCCGACCCCGAGGTGGACCTGAACGACCCCGACGTCACCTTCTCCGTCGAGTGTCGCGAGGACGAGGCGTTCGTCTACACCGAGCAGCGGCCCGGTCCGGGCGGTCTCCCGCTCGGGTCGCAGGCCAAGGTAATCGCGCTGGTCAGCGGCGGCATCGACTCGCCGGTCGCGGCGTGGGAGGTCATGAAGCGCGGCGCGCCTATCGTCCCGGTCTACCTCGAACTCGGCGACTACGGCGGACCGGACCACGAGGCCCGCGCGATGGAGACGGTCCGGCGTCTCGCCGACTACGCCCCGAACTTCGATATGCGCGTCCGGAAGGTCCCAGCGGGCGACGTGATGGACCTGCTCGCCGAGGAGGTCGGACCGGCCCGAATGTTGGTCTACCGCCGGTTCATGTACCGCGTGGCCGAACACGTCGCCCGCGAGACGAACGCGACCGGAATCGTGACCGGCGAGGCAATCGGCCAGAAGTCCTCGCAGACCGCCCGGAATCTGGGCGTGACGAGTCGGGCCGCCGACCTCCCGATTCACCGACCCCTGCTCTCGATGGACAAGAGCGACATCACCGAGCGCGCCCGCCGCATCGGCACGTTCCGCGACTCGACGATTCCGGCGGGGTGCAACCGCATCGCGCCGGACTATCCGGAGACCAACGCCACGCTCGAAATCGTGGAGAACGCCGAACCCGACGACCTCTTCGAGCGCGCGGCGGAGGCGGCCGCGAACGCGACTGTCGTGGACATTTAATCCTCCGAACCGGGGGAACTGCTTTCACGCCGCCCGTCGGACCTCCGGTCGGGGGAAGGGGAATGACACGGACATCGAGACGGCGAGTCCTGACGCTGCTCGGAAGCGGTGCGTTCGGTGGGACAGCACTTCGACGGCGACGAGAACTCCGCACCGAAACGTTCGGCGCGTGGCTGACCGGCGCGAGCGAGGTCCCGCCGGTAGAGACCGACGCCTTCGGCTTCGCGCTCTTCCGAATGGGTCCGGAGGAGCGGGCCATCGACTATTGGCTGGTCGTGGCCGACGTCGAGAACGTCGAGGAGTCGCACGTCCACAAGGGACCGCCCGACCTGAACGGCAACGTCGTGGCGTACCTGTTCGGTCCGGCACAGGACCCAGTGACGAGGACCGGCCTGCTCGCGTCGGGACGACTGACCGACGACGAGATGATATGGCCGCTTACAGACGTCGCCGACATGCTCGAACAGATGCGCGCGGAGAACGTCTACGTGAACGTCCACACCACCGCGCATCCGTCGGGCGAGATTCGTGGGCAAATCCGGCCACTCGACGGCTGAGGCCTCGCCACGGAACGAAATCGCTTTACGGCGGTGGTGCCTTCGAAGACGTGTGACTCAGGTCTGTCTCGTCGGTTCCGAGGGCGTGGACCTCCGCACCGAACTCGTCTCGCGCGAGACCGCCCGCGAGGCGCTGGCCACCTACGACCTCCGGGAGGAGTACGAGAACTCGCTGACCGTCGAAACCATCAGCCTCGGCTCCGCGGTGGCGCTGTTGAACGACCTGAACTGGTATCTCGTCCGGTTCGCCGACGACGCGCTGGTCCTCGAACCGAGCGTCAGCGAGACCGAGTGGCTCTCGCGAGACCTCGCAGAAGCGGTTCGGGACGGCGAAATCGAACCGGAAGCGACCGACCGCTACCTCAAGGTCTACGGCCTGACCGCGGAGGGCCGACTCGTCGAACCGATGTTCGTGGCCCGCCGCGAGGACGGCGAGATACCGAGCTACGACCTGCGAGACGTGGAAGACACCGTCGTCGTTCGCGTCGCCGAAGACGAGTTCGCCGGCTGAGGGCAGACTGCTCAAACTTCCACATCCCGGACGTTTTCCGCAAGTCCGTTGACCTCCTCGCGGAGGTCGGCTATCGCGTCGTCGGCCCACTCGAAGTAGACCCACTCGCGGTACTCGCCTTCCTCGTGGCGCTTCGGACGGTTCCTGCGCCGCAGGCCCACGACCGGTCTCGATTTCCACGAGACCGCAGTACTGAGTGGCGTCGTCCACGCCCGTCCGCTGAATTTTGCACTTCCGGCCCTTGTACGTCCATCGCCTCGCCGTCTGCCAGAGTAACATGGGGAGGCTCTGGCTACGTCGAATCCATAGACCGTCTATGCTTTTCGGTGACCGGGCGACGATTGGAAGGCCGCGCGTCGTTAGTGTTCCGTGTCAACGAACAACGTTTCGAAAACCACCGTCTCGCTCGACGGGATACAAGTTCTAATGCTTCTAATATTATTCGTCGAGGGAAAAGTCAAGGAGTTCGTTGAGTTGATTCGTGGATTTCTCAATGAGTTGTAGCGGGCAGTGCTATTTGACCACGTATCGGAGTCCTGCGCCGACGAGATGGGCAGGGAGCCCGAAGACGGCCCCCATCAGGAGCGCACGGAGGAACTCGCTAAGTAGAACGTTCGCGGGTGGTTGATTGGTCACGGCCGCGAGTGTGAACGCTCCAAGTGGAATTGACGTTGCAAGCACGAAACTAATCACGACCCCGCTATTCCGGTACGCGTTGACCAATGCGGTCAGAGCCATAACACCGAACAGGCCGTATGCGAACCACTGCCGGTGCTTGAGAGTCGGTGTGAGCTTAAATAATATGGCTATTCCGGAGAAAAGGGCGAATCCGAGTCCGGTATGGTTACGCGATATCGAGCGGGACCGACCGAATAACATCTCGTTGAGTTCGAACTCCATATCTTAATAAGATAATCCATTATACTTAAGTATTAATATGTGTATTCTGGTATAATATAGAAGTATTGACGCTTCGTCCAGTTCTCACTCGAAAACCGAGAATAATTTACGAGCTATGCATCGCTTCTGTCTAACCCTCTAAAGGAGACAGAAGCAGAAACTCGTGCACTTGGGGCAGTTACCCTGAGGCTTGATGTCAATCATTGGATTCACCTCCGCCAGATAATATTTCTCGCTTTCACTTAAAAATAACTATATGAAAAATATTTGGTAACTATGAACAAGCATAATTTGAAGATTAAACATAAGTGTATGTCGAGATAATTTCTAATCTAGTGCACCAAATGTCTGCCTATCAACACCAGCCTCCAGTAATTCCGAGAAGAGTACTGCTGTCGAATTTCACAGTTTTTATTACATTTGGGTATCGTTCTATTTTAGTATAGAAAGTAAAAACTATATAATATGCATGAACTAGTGGTCGAAAGTGTCGGAAAGAAGTACGGAGACCTCTGGGCGCTTCGGAACTTCTCCCTCCGTGCCGACACTGGTGTACTCGGCTTGCTTGGACCGAACGGAGCCGGGAAATCAACGTTGATGCGGATTATCGCGACAATTACCGAACCGACCGAAGGATTCGTGACGTGGGAGGGAACGAACGTCGTCACCTCGCCGGAAAGCATCCGCAAAGATATTGGTTACCTTCCCCAGAGTTTTGGGACGTACCCCGACCTGACAGCCGAGGAGTTTTTAGAGTACTTCGCAGCGCTGAATGGCGTCTCGGTGAAGCAGGGTAAGGAGCGAATCGACGAACTCCTTGATTTAGTTAATCTGGAAGACGCTAGAGACCGAAAATTGGCTACCTTTTCGGGTGGCATGGAACAGCGTGTCGGTATCGCCCAGGCGCTACTTAACGACCCGAATATCTTGATAGTTGACGAGCCGACCGTGGGTCTCGACCCCCAGGAGCGAGTCCGTTTTCGAAAACGTCCTGTCTAGTCTCGCCGACGACATCGTCGTAATTCTCTCTACGCACATTGTCTCCGACATCGAGGCGACGGCGAGCGAAATCGCGGTGATGAACGACGGAACTCTCGTCACGCATACGACGCCAGAGTCGGGGATTTCGTCTGTCGAAGGCGACGTCTGGGAGTGGGTGGTTTCTAGCGAGAGACTCTCGAACGTCAAACGGGACCACCTCATCAGTACGACGACACGGCGGGCCGACGGCGTTCACGTTCGAGTCATCTCTGACCAACCGCCGGACTCAGATGCGACTGCCGTCGAACCAACGCTCGAAGACGCCTATCTCGCCATGACGACCGGTGAGTCACGATGAGCCAGCTTCGGGCCTGCTATCACGTCGCTCGGACCAGTTTCTACAGTCGCCTGGCAGGGTATCGACTCTTGGTTGTCGTGGTGGTTGGAGCGTACTTCGCACTCTCCAAGACTGCGACAGTCGGATTTGCGCGGGATTTAGCTGTTGACAACGCCGCGCTCGTCGGGTCTCACACCGCGGTCGTCGCAGCGATAACCATCCTCCTACTTGGCTTCTTTGTCGTCAGGGACGCGATAGCGATGGACCGCTACAATGGTCCTGGTGAGTTAATCGCCGCGACGCCGATTCGGAATCTTACCTACGTCTTTGGTAAGTGGCTCGGGAACGTTTCGGTTCTTACCGTCGCTTCGTTCATGATGGCGGTTATCGCCATTGTCCGATTTCAACTGCAGGGTGTCGGTCCCTTCAACCTCTGGAAACTCCTCTCGCCGTTCGTACTGTTAACCATTCCGGCGGTGATGCTGGTCTCGGCACTCGCGCTCCTGTTCGAAACCGTCGAGAGACTTCGCGGTGGGTGGGCTAGTGTGGCCTACTTCCTCATGGTCATCCTTATTCTCGTCTCGGGCGTCGTGGACCCGATGGGAATCAGACCCGTTGTGTCCAGCATTCAGTCGGTGCCCGAGAGCCAGACATTAGACGGGCAGAAAGTGTGGCACGGACTCTCGCTGACTGGCGAGGTCGCACTCCGGCGGCTTCTGTACGCCGCGGCCGCGCTTGGTATCGTCGTCGTCAGCGCTGTCCGTTTCGACCGCTTCGACGGGAGCGACCACAGCGGTACTGACGCAAACGCCGACTCCGATATGAGTGGCGACGCGACTTCACCTGACCGGACCCCAGTCGGGACGTCGCTCTCTCCGGTAGAGACCAACGTCGGGTCGACCCCGTGCCGATTCTTCGCGCCGAAGGACGGCTTGCGTTCCGGAGCCAGCGTCGGTGGTGGTACGTTGGCGGTGGGCTCCTCTGGCTCGCGTCCGTTCTCGTTCCGCTTTCGACTGTCCGCGATGCAGTTGTGCCACTACTCTGGATTTGGCCGCTCCTCGTCTGGTCGGAGATGGGTATTCGAGAGCGTCGCTATCGGACGACCGCATTAGTTGGGTCTTCCCGTTACCCTATCGGACAACTTCTCGCCGTCTGGACCGTCGGAGTGGCGGTCGCGCTTTCCGTGACAGCAGGCCTCGGAGTTCGATTCCTACTGGTAGGCGACCTGACGCAACTGCTTGCACTTCTTTCAGGTGCGGTTTTCGTTCCGTCTTTCGCTCTTGCGAGCGGTATCTGGAGCGGGACCCGTCGGTTGTTCGAAGGCATCTACCTACTGCTCTGGTACGCAGGCGCACAAATCGGGTGGCTTGATTTCATGGGCGCAACGGGACGTGCTAGCATCGAAACGTCCGTCTCATTCGCCTGCTGTGCCGTCGTCCTTCTCTATCTGTCTATCGTCGGTCGCCGCCGACAATTCCAGCGTTAATTCCAAACCGCGTCCGGTTCATCGACTTCAGTCGAACATCCCGGTCGAGAGGTATCGCTCGCCGCTGTCGGGGAACACCGTCACGACCAGCGGGCAGTCGTCGTAGCCGTCGAGTGCGCCGCCGTCCGATTGAACTTCGGTCGCCGCTCCGCCAGTGGTACTCGCTTCGCCGCCGTCGGAGGCGACGAGGTCCTCGATTTCGTCGGGGGTCTCAGGGCAGTTCAGTTCGGGTCGGGCGATGCGCTCGGCGACGCGGCGGGCCGCGACCGCCGCCGCGCCCGACGACTGGCCGACGAGGATGCCCTCCTCGCGGGCGAGTCGGCGGGCCTCGCGTTCGGCGTCCTCCAGCGCCACCGTCTCGACGCCCGTGAGGAGGTCGGTGTCCAGCAGGTCGCTGACGAACCCCGGTCCCATCCCTTGGTAGTCGTCGTGTCCGGACTCGTCGGTCGGGAGGACGCCGTCTGAATCGTCCGACGCGCCGCCACTCAGTTCCCGGGTGAGGACCGCGTTGCGCTCGGGTTCGACCGCCACCACCTCCATCTCGGGGAACTCCTCCAGCAGGCGCGAGGCGGTGCCCGTGATGGTGCCGCCGGTACCCACCCCGGCCACGAAGGCGTCGATTTCCCGGCCTTCGACCTGCTCCAGTATCTCCTCGGCGGTCGTCCGGTAGTGGGCTCGGCGTTCGCGGGGTTGGCGAACTGCCCCATCTGGACGACGCCGTCCTCTTCGGCGAGTCGGTCGGCGCGCTCGCGGGCGTCCTCCATCTCGCCCTCGACCAGTTCGAGGTTCGCGCCGTACGCCCGCAGCAGTTTCCGACGCTCGGGTGATTTCGACGCGGGCATCACGATGGTGAGGTCGTAGCCGCGGGCGGCGGCCGCCACTGCGAGACCGATGCCGGTGTTGCCGCTCGTGGGTTCGACGAGGTGGTCGCCCGGCGAGATGTCGCCCGCTCGCTCGGCGGCCGCTATCATCTCGCGCGCGGGACGGTCCTTGGCTGACCCGCCGGGGTTGAAACCCTCGACCTTCGCCGCTATCGTCGCGCCCTCGGGAGAGGAGACGCTGACGAGCGGCGACCCCACTGCGTCGAGGATAGATTCCTTCATTAGCTCCATCTACGCAGGCGACGTATAAACGAATGGCGACTGGTGACACTACGTGCCGGGAATGTCAGTATTTGCCGGTTTTCGGAGTCCGGGTCGCCGGTCGTGCGACCCCCGACCGTTTATGAGGGGCCGGTGAGAGGTAGCCGCCAAGAGATGTCCCAGGAGACCATCGACGTGGCCGAGGTGAGCGCCGGGAAAGAGGGATTCGAATTTCGCTATTAGGAGATAGTCACAAATGACTAACATACAAGTGAGGGCCGGAGGGATATCTGTCCAAATGACGGACGGAAATAAACCGTGGAGAGACGAACAACGACTGCGTACGCTCTACGTGGAGAAACGACTTTCCACGAGAGAAATCGGGGAGCGTCTCGACTGCAGTCGTAAGACAGTCGAGAAGTGGATTCGTGAGTACGAATTAAAGACCGAGGCAAAACCGTGGCAAGATGAGGCGACGCTCTCTCGATTGAGGAACGAGGAGTATCTCAGCCAAGCGGAAATCGCCGAACGATTCGACTGTAGCCAAACGGTAATCTCGTACTGGTTACGCGAGTTCGATTTAGAGTCTGGAAAACTTACGAAGCCCGAACCGTGGAGAGACGAAGAGGTTCTGCGGCGATTGTACGTGGAGCAACAACTGACGATGGCGGAAGTTGCCGACACCCTGCAATGTAGCAGAGAGGCAGTCGAAGAGTGGATTCACCGCCACGGAATAGGGACTCGGTCGAGAAATCCCGACGTACCGGAAGAACTTACTGACCGTGATACTCTCCAAAAACTCTATATCGAGGCCGGAATGAGTACGTATCAAATCGGCGAAAAACTCGACTGCGCCCCCTCGACGGTCTTCGATTGGCTCCGAGAACACGGAATCGAAACGCGGTCTGTCGGCTCACAACCCGGCGAACTCCATCACCGCTGGAGGGGTGGCGGAGACCCATACTACGGTGAGAACTGGCACGAACAGCGTCGAACGGCCCTTCGACGCGACGGTTTCGAGTGTCAAAAGTGCGGTATCAGCGAAGAAGAGCACCGGGAATCGCATCACGTGGGTCTCGATGTACATCACATTGTACCACTGCGTGATTTTTCGACACCGGAGGGCGCGAACCGTTTGGAAAATCTCGTTACCCTCTGTCGTAACTGTCACAATAAAGTCGAAGCTGAGCAACCGGATACAGTAAAAGAGCTACTATGACTGACGAGGAAACTATCGAAGTCGGGAAACACGGCGAAAACTCAGTCGACCTCCCTGTCATCGACTTGCTTACCGGACGCGGTTTCGTCACCGGCAAGTCGGGGTCCGGGAAGTCGAATACGATGTCGGTCGTCGCGGAGAATCTGTTGGACCGTGGGTACGGGCTGATGATTGTGGACGTAGATGGTGAATATTACGGCCTGAAGGAGGAGTACGAACTGCTCCACGCGGGGGCCGACGAGGAGTGCGACATTCAGGTCGAACCCCAGCACGCCGAGAAACTCGCGTCGCTGGCGCTGGAGGAGAACGTCCCCATCATCCTCGACGTGTCGGGCTACCTGAACGAGGACGACGGCAAAGAACTGCTGAAGGCGGTCGCCCAGCAGTTGTTCGCCAAGGAGAAGAAGCTCAAGAAGCCGTTCCTGATGGTGGTCGAGGAGGTCCACGAATACATCCCCGAGGGCGGCGGGATGGACGAGTGCGGCCGAATGCTCATCAAGATAGGCAAGCGCGGGCGCAAGCACGGACTCGGTATCGCGGGCATCAGCCAGCGCCCGGCCGACGTGAAGAAAGACTTCATCACCCAGTGCGACTGGCTGGTGTGGCACCGGCTCACGTGGAACAACGACACCAACGTCGTCGGGCGCATCCTCGGCAACGACTACGCCGACGCCATCGAGGACATGGGCGACGGCGAGGCGTTCATGACGACCGACTGGTCCGAGGAGACCCGCCGGGTCAAGTTCCACCGCAAGCAGACGTTCGACGCCGGGGCCACGCCCGGTCTCGACGACTTCGAGCGCCCCGACCTCAAGTCGGTCAGCGACGACCTCGTGAGCGACCTCCGGGAGATAAGCGAGGAGGAGTCCCGCAGGGAGGACCGCATCGAGGAACTCCAGCAGGAACTCCGCGAGAAGGAGAACCACATCGAGGACCTCGAACGCCAACTGGAGGAGGCCCGCGAGATGGAGGAGGTCGCCGACAAGTTCGCCAAGGCGATGCTCGACACCTCCCGGAACCAGCGCGCTAACCCCTACGTCGATACCGGCGGGGCGAACTCGGGCGGGCGAGTCGTCGGTGGGGGCCAGCGAGTCCAGCAGGCCGACCTCGGCGGCTTCGAACAGGCCGAGGCGAAGGACGCCGAGAGCGAGACGGACGACGACGCGACCGAGGCGGACGCCCCCGACGCCGAGGACCGCGAACCGCTCGAAGCGATTCGAGCGGAACTCGACGCGCTCGACCCCGTCGAGCGCGGGATGCTGGCCTACTATCTCGGCGAGGGACCGGCGAGTCCGGTCGAGGCCCACGTCGTTGCGGGCGGGGCGGAGGACCGCGAACTCGCCTACAACCACAACCGGACGCTCCGCCAGCGCGGGTTCGTCCAGCACGCCGGGCACGGCGAGTACGTCGCCGCGTTACCGAGTCTGCTCGCGGCGCTGACAGACGGCGAGATGGACGACGACACCCGGAGCGAGGCGCTGGCGGAGGTCGCCCAGGAACTCCCCGACGTGGAAGCGGGAGAGTCGGCGTAGGGACGCTCCGCGACTCGGCAGTCCGGTTCTCAGTCGATAGAAATCCGAGTGAGGTTTTTAAGACCAGACTGCCCATCAACCATACATGTTAGTCAGAGAACTGATGACTGAATCTGTCGTAACGGTCGAGAGTGGTTCTTCGGTCCAGCAGGCGGCGACCCAGATGCTCAGGCACAGCGTCGGTAGCGTAATCGTGACTCACGCGGGGACGCCCGCGGGCATCGTCACGAAGTCCGACATTCTGTACGCGGGGGTCGCGACCGGACGGCCGTACGACCGAATTCCGCTCGACTCGGTCGTGAGCCATCCCGTGGTGACGATTCGGCCCGACGACACCGTCGTCCGGGCGGTCGCGGTGATGAAGGAAAACGCGACGAAGCACCTCCCCGTGACGGTTGACGACGAACTGAGGGGCATCGTGACGACCACCGACATCGCCACGCACCACCGAGACCTGTTCGACGACGTTCGGCGGATTCAGTCGGGCGGCCGGGAGTTGTCGGACGCGGAGGGTCGGCCTCTCGACGGAGACGACGAGCGGGTGGGCCACGCGCCGGGAGAGTTTTAGGTCGGTTCCGGCTATCTGTTCCTATGAACACGCTGGCCCGGGCGGGCGAGGACGAGTGGAAGCTTCCCCAGCACGCCTACGTGGTCGTCTACGACGAGCGCGAAACCGAACTGCTGACCATCTACGACTGCGGCGCGGCCCAGAAACCGCCGTCGGCGCGGGTGCTGGGCAACCTCGTCCGCGTGAAAGCCGACCACGAACTGGAGAACACCGTCACTGGGTACGTCGTCCGGATGCGGGAGGAGTCGATTCTGGAGAAGCAGGACGACGACCACTGGATAATCGTCGCCGAGTAGTACGGCGGTTCGTCCGCTCGGTCTCTACAGCGGTGCCACCAAGTCCTCCAGCGCCGCCTTCGGGTCGTCGGCCTTCGCCACGCCGCTGGCCAGCAGGACTCCCTCCGCGCCGAGTTCCTGCGCGGAGGTCAGGTCCTCGCCGGTCGAGATTCCCGCGCCGCAGTACACCGCCACCGAGTCGTCCACCGCCTCGGCGGCCTCGACCGCGTCGGTGACGATGTCGGGGTCGGCCTTGCTGACTGGCGTCCCGGTGCCGATGAGTTCCGGAGGTTCGACGGCCACGGCGTCCGGGCCGAGCGCGGCGACCGCCCCGATTTGGTCGGGGTTGTTCGCGCAGACGCAGGTGTCGAGGTCCGCGCGCTGTGCTGCGTCGAGCGCGCCGTCGATGTCCGCGAGTTTCAGGCGGCGCTCGGAGTGGTTGAGCAGGGTCCCGGTCGCGCCCGCCTCGGCGGCGGGCTCGGCCAGCGTCGAACCGGTGTGGCTGCCGTGTTCGACCGGTCCGACGTGCTGTGCCCACGTCTCGACGCCCGTCTGGGCGACGCGTTCGAGGTGCGCGGCCTGCGGCGCGACGGCGATGTCCACACCCGACGCGTCGCTGACCTCGCGGGCGGCGGTGGCGACTTCGACCGGGTCACACGGGTACGCTTTCAGATTGACGACGACCTTCATGTCCGAACCGACCGGCGGGCGCGACTAATAGGTTGCGAGACCGGAGTAACCTGCGGAGCAGCGGACGGTCTCGGAGACACGAAAATCGAATCGGTCGAGGGCTTCGCGAGGCTCCGGGAGACACCAGCTACGAGACTGCCAAAGAGCTAATCGCGCGAACGGAGCGAACCGGCCGTGCCGACCGAGCGACGGCACGAACCGGGCGTAGCGGGGCGGGCGGAGTACCGTGCCGTGAGTGGGACCGACGACCCTCGAAAGTCGGGACCGTCCTTCTGCTCTCGCCGTCGCGTCTCTCTAGTCCTTGCGCTTGACCACGTCGCCGAGCGTGTACTCGCCCGACGAACTGCCGCCGCTCCACTCCTCGTCGTCGGCGGAGCTACCGGCGGTCAACCGGATGTCGAGTTCGCTCTCGAGTTTCTGCCGCACTTCGTCGCTGGGGAGCACGTCGCCGCGCTCCAGTTTCCGGATGAGGCTCGCCTTCTCGTTGAGTTCGTCGGCGAGGTCCTCTTGGGTCATGCCCTCGCTCTCGCGGGCGTTTCGGATGCGGTCGTCGTAGTCTTGGGCGATTTCGTCCATGTCGTCGAACATGTCCGAGCGCCGTGACTGGGACGAACTCGAAGACGTACTCGACGAGGAGGAGGACCCGGAACTCCCCGACGAGGAAGAGGAGGTCGAGTACTTGGTCGAGGTGGAACTGGAGGTGTCCTGCGTCTTGACCTCGGTCCCGAAGTCCGAGCAGTTGTCGCAAACGTCCAACTCGGCCCCCTCGACCTTGATGGTCTTCGGGGAACCCGTCTCGGCACCGCACATCTCACACTGTACCATGAGGGAAGGTAGTCTGTCGCCGCTCTTAAATTCCACGCCGTGGCATCCGGCGAACGTCGTCGGTCCGACGGCCGTTCGTTCGAATCTCGTCGTCCAGTCGTCCGAAAACCACCGGTCAGTCAGACTGCGGCATCGCTGTCGGGTCGCCCGTAAAGAGGTCGCCCATCGAACGAACGAGGTCCTACGGCAGTTTGTCGTCGTCCTGTTGGTCGCGGAGATAGCCGAACCCCTGTTTGACCTCCTCGCTCCGCTCGAAGTACTTCAAAACCCGTCGGCAGGTCTCGCGAGAGAGCCGTGTCTCGCGGCTCAACTCGAACAGCGAGTCCACCTCCTCGGCGACTTCGAGGAACTCGTCCATGCTGATGTGGCTGTTCGCCGGTAGTATGTCGTCCAAGTCCACGCTGATGCCCGATTCACCCGGTCGTTCGTCCGTCATAACACTTCGCTACCTCTGTTCCTTTCGACATTACCGACTGTGAAAAAGCTAACTAACCGACGGCCAACTGACTAGTTTCAGTGGCGGAGACCGACGTCGGCCTACGACAGCGCTCGCCAAGAGTAGTAGAATCGCTGGAGCGCGGTGACGTGGCCGACGACGGCGAAGACCACGAGCAACCACGCCGCGACCGAAAGTCCCGCGGGGGTCGCCGACACGACGGCCGCGAGGACCCCGGTGACGCCGACGAGCGCGAGTCGGTCGGCGCGCCCGAGCAGGCCGCCGTACACCCTGTCGAGTCCGACCGCCTGCGCCTGCGTCCCGAGGTAGGAGGTCATCAGCACGCCGGTCACGGCCGCGAGACCCAGCGCGTATCGGTCGATTCCGGCCGCGAGTCCCGTGATGATGACGATGTCGGCGTACCGGTCGAGGACGTGGTCCAGCAGGTCGCCCGCCTTCGAGTCGGTGCCGAGTTCCCGCGCCAGCGCGCCGTCGAGCAGGTCGAGCCACCCGTTCAGGAAGACGAGGACGGCCCCCGCGAAGTACCAGACTGGGTCCTGTTCGCCGAGGTAGAACGCTCCCCCCGCGCCACCCGCGAGCGCGAACGCGACGACGCTGACCGCGTCCGGAGTCAGGCCGAGTCTCGTCGAGAGCGAGACGAACGGGTCGAGCATCCGGTCGGCCACGTGGCGGAACTGGTCGAGGGTCATAGGTAATCGAGGTAGGAGACCGTTCCGGCGCTGGGTTCGCGGTCGTCGGAGACGACCGCCGAGATTTCGGCGGCCACCGCTTCGGGGTCACGGTCGGTCGTCTCGATTTCGTACACGTTCTCGACGCCGTGCTCGTTCACTGCCTCCGAGAGAATCACGTCCAGCGCCTCGCTCTCGGCGTTCTCGCTGGCCTTCGCCTCTGACTCCCCGCGGTCGGTGAGCCTGCGTTCCAGTTCCTCGGGGTGGCACCGAAGGACGACCACTCTGTCGGCGTCGAGGTGGTGGGCGAGGTGCGACTCCACGAGCAGGTCGTCGCGGTCCGACAGACGCTCGGCGACCGCGTCGAGGTCGGCGACGAGACTGTCGCGCTCCTCGTCGCGCTCGCTCCAGAGGTCCTCGTCGCGAATCAGTTCGTTGAGGTGGACGACTTCGAGACCGGCGTCGGCGAACTCGGGTTCTGATTCGAGCGCCTCGACCGCTGAGGTCTTGCCGGTGCCGGGCGTTCCAGTGACAACGACTCTCACGACGATAACACCTCGTTGAGTTCGGCGACCGCGCGCTCGGTCTCGGCCTCGGTGCCGCAGGTGATGCGAACGCACTCTGGAAGGCCGAAACTCGTGCAGTCCCGGACGATGACCCCGCGGTGCTGGAGTTCGTCGGCGACTTCGCTCGCGTTCCCGACCTCCGCCAGCACGAAGTTCGCGTGGCTCTCCCACGTCGGCGCGTCGAGGTTCTCGTAGACGTACTCCCGCGCCCACGCGGCGGTCTCGACCGTCTTCTCGGCGTGGTCGTCGTCGTCCAGTGCGGCGAGTCCGGCCCGACAGGCGATTTCGCTCGCGGCGAACGGGGTGTTCACCCGGGCGTAGGCGTCGGCCCACTCCTCGGGCACGACGCCGTAGCCGAGGCGGACCCCTGCCAGTCCGTACACCTTCGAGAACGTCCTGAGGACCGCCACGTCGTCGCGCGTCCGGACGAGTTCGACCGCGCTCGGCGCGTCGGCGAACTCGCCGTACGCCTCGTCCACGACGACGAGGGTGTCGTCGCTCGTCTCGTCGGCGATTGCCTCTACCGCGTCGAGGTCGAACCGCTTCCCGGTCGGATTGTGCGGACTCGTGAGGTGGACGATTCGCTCGCCGTCGTAGTCCGAGAGGACCGTCTCGGCCGTCAGTGCGAAGTCGTCGTCCTTCGAGAGACTGTACTCCTCGACCTCGCCGTGGTGGAAGCGCGCGCTCATCCCGTAGTAGGCGAACCCGGGGTCCGGCACGAGGACGGTGTCGCCGGGTTCGAGCGTGGCCCGAGCGAGGTAGTCGAGGACGCCGTCGCCGCCGTTGCCCAACCAGACCTGCTCGGACGCGACGTCCCAGCGGTCGGCCAGTTTCTCGGTGAGGTCGGCGTGCGACGCTTTGGGGTAGGAGCTAGCCGACGCGGCCGTCTCCCGGATGGCCTCAACTGCGGCCGGACTCGGGCCGAAGGGGTTCTCGTTCGAAGCGAGTTTCACGAGGTCGTCGGGGTCGAGTCCGAGTTCCCGAGCGACCTCTTCGATGCCCCGTCCGGCCTGATAGACGGTGTGCGCGGAGAGGTCCCGTGGTTGCATGTGAGAGAGGTGTGGGCGACTTGCCTTAAGAGTGCTTACCTCGGGTAGGAGCGCATCCGAGGCGAAGGGACGGCGGCGCGACTGCACACTAACTGCGTGTAGTGGAACGCCGGTGAGAAGCGAAACGACGAGCAGAGATGAACTGACGAGTAGAGAGAGAGAACGACGAGCAGCGACGGAACCACGAACTGGCCGACTCCCGAGTAGCGTCGAACTGTGAAGAACCCACTCGGCCGACAGAGCGCCGAAGTGCGAATTGCGGCCGTTAGCGACGCTATGGGCCGATTTGGCGGTGGTTATGTCAATGTCCGCCCAGTACAAATAAGGAGAAACCTGCCGACTACCCGACGGGGAGACAACGATGGCACGAGACAATCGTAACCGGTGGGGAAGAGGGAGTCACGAGTCAGACCGTCAGCAGCGAAGCGAACAGGGCGAAGGCGACACCCGAGGCGGCCGATACTCCGCGGGCGGTCGAGAGTCCGCGGGCGGCGGCGACCGGCGAGGTGAGTCCGGTCACCGACAGTCCGGCCAGCAGAACATGCCCGGCCAGCATCAGACCGGCCAACATCGAACCGGCCAGCAACAGGGCGGTCAGCACCAGACCGGCCAGCACCAGACCGGTCGGCACCAGATGGGTGAACACGACGTACAGGAACACGGCGGCCAGCAGATGGGCCGACAGTCCGGCGAGCAGCACCACCATCACCACCATCATCACCACGGAGGCGACCAACAGCAGGGCCGACAGGGCGGTCAGCAGATGGGTCACGGCCAGTCCGGCCAGCGTCAGCAGTCGGGTCGAACCGGCACCCGATACGGGAGTAACCGCCAGCAGTCCGGCCAGCGAGGAGGACAGCACCAGCAGTCGGGACAGGGCCAACAGATGGGCCGCCACGGGAGCAGTCAGCGCCACGAGGTCGGGCAGAATCAGGGACGCGGTCAGTCCCGCCACCAGAGCGGTGACGTACACGAACTGAGCCAACACGGCGGAAGCGGCGGCCAGTACACGGGGCACGACCGCCAGCAGTCCGGCCAGCATCAGCAATCCGGACGGCACCAACAGTCGGGACAGCATCAGCAGTCCGGGCAGCACCAGCAGACCGGTCGGCAGTCCCGACAGGGCGGACAGGGGCAGGACCAGAACCAGTACGGTGGTAGCTCCGAGAGCGGGTTCAGCCCGGTTCAGCAGACCATGATGCGCGGTCAGGAGCATCACGGCCGCCAGAGCGAGCAGGGTCACGGCGACGAGTCACACCGCCGACGGTAACCGCCGGAACTGGAACGGACACCCCTACCTGCACCAGCACCAGCGGCTCTACCGCCCGGGAATTCCTTTTTGCACGGTATTCGACCACGGTGACAGACGTTAGCCCTAATGGCGTTCGGGGCCGAGGAACGGTAGGGGATGGGTATGTTCGAGTTATATACTACTGACAGCCGAGTGCGGCGTCGAGGTGGGAGACGATGAGCGACGCTCCGGAGACCGACTCCGAGGTACCGGCGTCACAACAGCGCGGGGCGGTCGATTACGACGAACTCGAAGCGCTGCTCGGCGACCGAGCGATTCGACGTGAGGACCACGTCAACTCCGGCGGGTTCGTCGTCCGACCTGACGAGGTGCAGGAGGTCTTGGGGACGCTCAAGGAGGAGGCGGGCTTCGACCACCTCTCGTTGCTGACCGCCCAAGAGTACGAGGACCGCTACGAGAGCATCTATCACCTCCGCAAGTACCACGATGCCTCTCAGGAGGTCAACGTAATCGTTCCGACCGGCAAGGACGACCCGTGGAACGAGACGGCAGTGCCGGTGTACAAGACGGCGGAATGGCACGAACGGGAGGCTTACGACCTCGTCGGTATCGAATACAGAGGTCACCCGGACCTCCGGCGCATCCTCCTGCCAGAGACGTGGCAGGGCCACCCGCTCGCCCGCGACTACGACCAAGACCGGCCGCAAATCGTCTCGCTGAAGGAACACGTCAACCCGGTCGCGTCCTCGAAGAAGGACGCCGAATCGGACACGATGTTCCTGAACATCGGTCCGCACCACCCCGCGACTCACGGCGTGCTCCACCTCAAGACGGTGCTGGACGGCGAGCAGGTCGCGGACGTGGAACCCGACATCGGCTACCTCCACCGCTGCGAGGAGCAGATGTGCCAGACCAAGAACTACCGCTATCAGATAATGCCGTACCCCGACCGGTGGGACTACACGGCCAACATGCCCAACGAATGGGCGTACGCGCGGGCGGCCGAGGACCTCAACGACATCGAGGTGCCCGAGTACGCCCAGATACTCCGGACGATGGCGGTCGAACTCGCCCGCATCAAGGGGCACATGCTGGCGCTCGGGACCTTCGCGCTCGACGTCTACGGCGACTTCACGGCCACGTTCATGTACGCCATCCGCGACCGGGAGATAGTACAGAACATTCTGGAGGACCTGACGGGCCAGCGCATGATGTTCAACTACTTCCGCCTCGGCGGGGTGGTCTGGGACCTGCCCGAACCCCGCGAGGAGTGGTTCGCCAAGGTCCGGGAGTTCCTCGACGCGCTACCGCAACACGTCGAGGAGTACCACGACCTGCTGACCGACAACGAAATCTTCCAGAAGCGGACCGTCGATACCGGAGTCATCTCCGCGGAGACGGCCAAGGCGTACGGCTGTACGGGACCGGTCGCCCGCGGGTCGGGCGTTGACTACGACCTGCGCCGCGACGACCCCTACGGCTACTACGACGAACTCGACTGGGACGTCGTCACGGAACCGTACGGCGACAACTTCTCGCGTGTGATGGTTCGGATGCGCGAGGTCGAGGAGTCGGCCAAGATAATCGGCCAGTGCATCGACCTGCTCGAAGACTGGCCCGAGGACGAGCGCAACATCCAGAGCAACGTCCCGCGGACTCTCAAGCCCGAACCCGACACGGAGATTTACCGCGCGGTCGAGGCCGCCAAGGGGGAACTGGGCGTGTACATCCGGTCGGACGGCACTTCTCAACCCGCGCGATTCAAGATTCGGAGCGCGTGCTTCAACAACCTCCACTCGCTGGAGTCGATGGCCGAGGGCGAGTACGTCCCTGACCTCGTGGCCGCACTGGGGAGTTTGGACATCGTGTTGGGGTCGGTGGACCGGTAAGAGAGGGGCCGTCCCCCGCCGGACTTCGCCTCTTCACGGGTGGCCACAATCGCCTTACCGACGACTGCCGTGCCACTTCTATGGTCGAACTCGGTTACGCGCTCTCCAGCGAAGAGCATCGCCCCAACGACCTCGTGGACTACGCGGTCCGCGCCGAGGACGTGGGCTTCGACTTCGTCTCGATTTCCGACCACTACCACCCGTGGCTGAGCGAACAGGACGAGTCCCCGTTCGCGTGGGCGACGCTCGGCGGCATCGCTCGTGCGACCATCGACATCGACGTGGGCGTGGGCGTGACCTGTCCCATAATCCGGTACGAACCCGCGGTCCTCGCGCAGGCCGCGGCGACCGTCGAGACGATGCTGGAAGACGACGGCCAGCGGTTCTACTTCGGCGTCGGCACCGGAGAGAACCTGAACGAACACGTCACGGGAGACCACTGGCCGCCCCACCACGTCCGACTGGAGATGCTCGAAGAGGCCGTCGAGGTGATTCGCAAACTCTGGACGGGCAAGATGGTGAGCTATCACGGCGACCACTACACCGTCGAGAACGCCAAACTGTTCACTCTCCCGGAGCAGAACGCACCCATCTGCGTGTCCGCCTACGGCGACCAGACCGCGAAGAAGGCGGCCGACCTCGGCGACGGCTTCTGGTCGGTCGGTCCCCGAGACGTGGTCCAGACCTTCGAGGACGAAGGCGGCGAGGGACCGAAGTTCAGCCAGTTGACGGTCTGTTACGCCGACGACGAGGACGAGGCGGTCGAGACCGCTCACCAGATGTGGCGTCAGAGCCTTCTCCCCGGACAGTTAGCCACCGAACTGGAGACGCACAAACTCTTCGAGGAGGCCAGCCAACTGGTCACGGAGGAGAAGGTGCGCGAGTCCGACAGCATCGTGACCGACCCCGACCCGCAGGCGCACGTCGAGAACCTCCGGAAGTTCACCGACGCGGGCTACGACCACGTCTACGTCCACCAAGTCGGCCCGAATCAGGAGCAGTTCTTCCAGTTCTACGAGGACGAGGTGTTGCCCGAGTTCGAGTGATTCGGTGGCAGGTTCCCTCGGAACGCTAAAACGGTCCTTTCACCCATCCAGAACTTTACGGGGTCTCGATATGATAGGTAGCCTATGGCACGCGACACGCGACGATGGCTAGTTCCCGTGGCGCTCGCGCTCCTGCTCGTTCTCGCGGGATGTTCGGGCAGCGGCAGTGACGCTTCGCGGCAAGCGACCGCCGCCGCAGGCGACCCGAGTCTGTCGAACGACGAGGCGGCGACGCAGGCGTCGTCGGGCACCTCGAATCCCGGCTTTCAGGGACAGGACGCGCAGGTCCGCCAGCGAGCGCTGATTCGGACGGGAACGGTGTCGGTCGAAGTCGAAGACTACGACGACGTCCGGCGCAACCTCACGCGGACGACCCGGCGACTCGGCGGGTTCGTCGGGGACTCGTCCGAGAAGGTTCACACCCGCGGGAATCGGTCGTGGACCACCGGGAAACTGGTCGTCCGAGTTCCCAAGGAGAACTTCTCGGCGCTCGTCACCCGGGCCAAGCGGACCGGCGAGGTCCGGAAGGCCAGTACGAACACCAAGGACGTGACCGAGAAACTCGTGGATATCGACGCCCGACTGAAGAATCTGGAGGCCCAGCGCGAGAAGCTACGGAGTCTCTACGAGGAGGCCAACGACACCGAGAACGTCCTCGAAGTCCAGCAGCGACTCTCTGAGGTCCAGTCCGAAATCGAGCGGCTTCAGGCCCAGCGCAAGTCGCTGAAGCGCCAAGTCGCCTACTCGACGCTGACCGTCCGACTGAACGAGCGCCCGCCCGAACCCGAATCGCCCGACGAGGACCGAGACGCGTGGTACGACACCGGGTTGGTCTCTGCGTTCCTCGCGTCGGCAGACGGCGTCGTCGTCGTGGTTCGCGGTCTCGCGGTGGGACTGGCCTACGCGATGCCGTATCTGCTGGCGTTCGGTGTTCCCGTCGGCGGGGTTGTCGCGCTCTGGCGACGCCGACGGTCGGCCGACACCGCGAGCGCGGGTGCGAACCTCCCCGACGCGCCGGAACCTCCGGACGCCACCGACGCCTCGGAGACCCCGGACGAGGACGACTGACCGGAACGAACGACGGCCCTCTGAAGGACGCCTGATTGGGACGAACGACGGTCCTCCGGCGGTCGAATCAGTCTCCCGGTTACAGTCGCTCGTCCACGTGGTCGGCCGCCTTCAGCGCGAGCGCTGCAATAGTCAGCGTCGGGTTCAGCGCGCCGCTCGTCACGAAGACGCTGCTCGACGCGATAGCGAGGTTCCGGAGGTCGTGGGTCCGCAGTCGCGAGTTCACCACGCTCTCGTCGGGGTCGGTTCCCATCCGAGTCGTACCCATGTGGTGAAACGCGGGACCCGTGTTCTCCGGGCCGACGGTCCACGAGACGTCCGCGCCGAGTTCGTCGAGTATCGCGCGCTGGATTTCGTTCGCCCGCCGGAGCGACGACTTCGTCCGAGCGTCCACCGACCAGTGTATCTTCGGGACGGGATTCCCGTGGTCGTCCGTGGTGGACGGGTCGAGCGTGACGCGGTTCTCTTTCCGCGGGCGCTGGCCGACGAGTCCGCCCATCGCTATCGAGTTTCCGTACCCCTCCCGGAGGGTGTCGAGCAGGTCGTCGCCCCACTGGTCGCCCGAGAGCGCCATTTCGACCGGCGAGGGACCGGCGTAGTTCAGGAACTCCAGTTTGATGCTGTCGGGGGCCGGTTCGTCGCCGGAGTCGGTCCACTCCGGGACACCGCCGTCCGGACCCTCGGTCCCCCGGGTCGGGTCGTCGTAGAACTGGTGGCACTCGCTGGTGATGAACCCGACGTGATTCTGGCGGGTCTCCCGGTCCAGCGTCCCGCCGACGCCCGCGAACAGGTGGTCCATGAAGTACCGGCCGACTGCGCCCGACGAGTTGGCGAGTCCGTCCGGATACTGCGCCGACTTCGAGAGCAACAGGAGGCGGGGAATCTCGACGCCCCCCGCCGCGAGGACGAACTCGCGGGCCTCCTGCCGGTGGGTCTCGCCGTCGGGGGTGGCGTAGACCGCCGCGGTGACGCGCTCGCCGGGGTCGTCGTGTTCGAGGCGCTGAACCGGCGCTCGGTCGATGACCCGCGCCCCTTCGCTCTCGGCCTTCTCGACGTGGTGGTCGGCCGAGTACTTCGCGCCGGAGGGACAGACCGGCTTGCAGGTGCCGTAGCCCACGCAGGCGCTCCGGTCGTCGTAGGACTCGGAGTTCCGTGCGTTGGGCACCGAGTGCATCGTGACGCCGAGGCGCTCGCAGGCTACTGCGAACAGCGAATCGCTGTGCGAGGGCGGGAACGCCGTCATCGGGAACGGTTTCTCGCGAGGCGGCGCGTAGGGGTTGTCGTCCGCGCCCGCGACCCCCAGCGCCCGCTCGGCCTCGGCGTAGTACGGCCGGAGGTCCCCGTAGTCGAGCGGCCACGACTCGAAGTCCGACTCGTGGAGGCGCATCACCATCCCCTGCCAGTGGAGCGTGGTGCCGCCGACGCCCTTGACGCGGGCGCGGTTAAGCGGGTAGAATCGCTCTCCACTGGAAGTGTAGGCGTCTCGCGGGCCGCCCATCTCCCAGACCGACAGGGGGTCGTGACCGGGGCGAATCGCGCGCTCCATCCGCCGCTTACGGTCCTCGAAGTCGAAGCGCTCCCCTGCTTCGAGAACGACTACGTCGTACCCCCGCTCCGCGAGTCGGTGTGCCGCGAGCGCGCCCGCTGGTCCAGCCCCGACCACGCACACGTCGGCGCGTTCGGACGGGTTCCTGTCGGTCATTCTCCGCCTCCGTCGGCGTTCGGTCCGCGTCGATAGCTCCCGGTTCCGCCGGGGTGACCCTGCGGATTCTCGATGCCGACCAACCTCCCGCCGGTCGGCGAGGTGTAGAGCGCGTACAGCAGTTCGTTGACGAGGTAGTACCGGACGCGGGCCGGGTCGCTCCCCTCCGGGTCCGGGTCGGCGGTGTCCGCGCCCATCTGGTCCAGCACCGACTCGCGGGTTTCGGCGTCGAGGCCGCGGAAGTCGGCACCGTGCCACGTCCGGGCGTACTCGTCGAGCGTCGAGAGGGCTTCGACCATCCCCTCGCGATAGTCTGCTCGGTCTTTCGTCCGGCCGAGGGCGTAGGTGCGGACGAACTCCTCGACGCCCGTGACTGCGGATGGGTAGACCACGCCGGCCACAGCGAGCAGGGTCGCCATCCTGTCCTCCGGCGAGGGGGTCTCGGCGAAGGGGTTCCGGAGTCCCCCGTCACTGTCGGTTCCGACGACCGCGCCGGTCCCGACCGCGACGCCGCTGGCGGCGAGGGCGGCCAGCGCGTCTCGACGAGTCAGTTCCATCTGCACCGAGTTAGGCCAGCCTAAAACTTAGGGGTTACCATGTCGGTGCTGTCGGTACGCTGGTACCTGAAGCGGAACTGTAGCACACTCGGAAACCCGGCGGTCACGTCGTTTCTGGAGTCCCGACGATTATCTGTTTCTGAGGCAACACTTACGTGCGGTGAAGTCGAAGGTCTGCGTCAGGAGACTATCATGAGTGACTTGCTCCGGACGGTGAGCCGGTTCCTCAACGACCACTGGGTTCTGAAGTGGTTCGTCGCGCCGATACTGTTCATGGCTTCGGTGCTGTTCGTGCTCGGCCTGTTCGTCACGACGTCCCTGGGCGAAATCGGTCAATTAGTGGGCCTGTACGCCGCCGTCTCGCTCGCGGTAGTCACGCTCGGACTCGTCCTCGATTGGGTAGCCCGAAACGTCGTCGGTTGGAACGTCTTCACGTCGAACCGCACCCGCGAACGCCAGTGAGGACCTCCAGTTCACTCTGCCAACACCCTTTAAGTGGCAAACGAGTGTAGTTCGAACCGCACATGAAACTCACTTGGTACGGCCACTCGACGTGGCACGTCGAGGTAGACGGAACGGAACTCCTCATCGACCCCTTCTTCGACAACCCGAAGACCGAGACCGACCCCGAGGAACTCAACCCCGACTACCTCCTTCTCACCCACGGCCACGCGGACCACATCGGCGACGTGGACCGCTACGAGGGGACCGAACTGGTCGCCACGCCCGAAGTCGTGGAGTACTGCCGCGACGAGTTCGGCGACTTCGAGGCCGTCGGCGGGATGGGGATGAACCTCGGCGGGACCGTCGAGTGCGACGACGCCTTCGTCACGATGGTCCGGGCCGACCACACCAACGGCATGGACACCTCCTACGGCACCTCCGGCGGGATGCCCGCCGGGTTCGTCGTCAGCGACACCAAACCCACCCAAATCAGCGACGAGGAGAGCCAGTCGTTCTATCACGCCGGCGATACCTCGCTCCAGACCGAGATGCGCGAGGTCATCGGTCCGTTCCTCGAACCCGACGCCGCCGCGGTGCCCATCGGCGACCACTTCACGATGGGACCGATGCAGGCCGCCATCGCGGTCGATTGGGTGGACGCCGACTACGCGTTCCCGATGCACTACGACACCTTCCCGCCCATCGAGCAGGACCCCGAGGACTTCCGCAAGGAGGTCAAAGGAGCGGGAAGCGACGCCGACGTACAGATTCTCGACGGCGACGAGACGTTCGACCTCGGCGGCGAACTCTACTGACGCTCCGGCGTTCGACTCCGGGCGGTTCCCGTCTCCTTCTCTCCTGCCCGGCGCGTGCTACGGTTGCCGTACTCGCGGCGTAATCGGTCCGAACGTCAGGTATCGTTTCACGCACGTCGGCCGAGAGCAATACTTAGGGGTCTGGCGGGCGAACGTCCGGGCGCATGACGAAGGAAGTCACAACTGTCTCCGAGGAGGGGTACAAGTCCGAGAATCAGGTACGCGACTTTGAGGTCACCATCGACGCGACCGGCGAGGACGCACCCGACACGCTCGAAAGTCTGCTGGCGGCGTACGGGTCGTGCTACGTCCCCGCGCTCCGCGTCGGCGCAGAACAGCGCGACGTCGGCGACCTCGGTCGCATCGAAATCGACGTGAGCGGCGACCTCAACGACGACGACAAACTCGACGCCGTCCAGTTCACGGTCCGGACGAGACCGAAATCGAGGACGAACAGGCCGACGAGGTCGTCGAGCGTGCCGACGAACTCTGTAAGGTCCACGACGCGCTGAAGGGCGAGTTGGCCGCGGACGTCACGGTCGAAGGCGGCGCGTTCTGAAGACCGGCGTCGCACTCTCCGTCGGACCGTTCTTTTTCCGAAAACGGGTTCGCTGTTGCCGTCACGCAGGAAAACCCTCATACCATCTCCACCCGAACAGTCCGGGTATGACCGAACGCGCGTGGCAGGACCTCATCGTCGGCGACCGGATGGCAGTCGACCAGGAGTTCGCACAGCGGATTACCGACTCCCAGTTCTCCCGGCAGGAGTGGGGTCTCATCATGACCGCGGTGGAGTTCGAAATCGAGAACCCCGGGGACGACGAGCAGGCGCGAATCGTCGCCGACACCTCGAAGGTAGAGCAGGTGATGCCGGAACTGGAGAACATCCGGAATCAGATGAACTCCATGGCCGGTGGCGGCGGTGGGGGTAACGGCGGCGGCGGTGGCGTCTTCGACTCCGTGAAGGACGCCCTCGGTCTGGGCGGCGGTGGCGGTGCGGACCGCGACCGAATCGAGGCGGCCGACCGCCTCGCACAGGAGTACGCGGGCGAACTCCAGCAGCGACTCGAATCGCAGGGCAAGTGGTCACAAGTCCGCGACGCGGCCGCCGAGTGATGGACCGCCAGCGAAACGCCGGTCGCCAGCGACTGCTTGGTCGGTTCGCGCCGGGGGCGTGGCGGTACGCCCTGCTGGCGCTGGCACTGGCGATACCCGCCTCGATACTCTCGCGTCTGGCCGACCGGTCGCGGCGCTGGAGCGTCACGGCCCCGCTTCTGGCGGTCGGTGCGCTGCTGTTTCACCGGGACCCCGACCGAACGCCGCCGGACTCCGGCGTCCTCGCGCCCGCCGACGGTCGCGTCTCGGTCGTGCGCGAGGAGGACGGTCCGGACGGAGCGGGTGAGAGAGTCCGAATCGGCGTGTTCATGAACGTCACTGACGTCCACGTCAATCGAGCGCCGTTCGGGGGCCGCGTCGAGGCGGTCGAACACGAACCCGGCAAGCACCGCCCGGCGTTCTCGAAGGAGTCGGACAACAACGAGAAACTCCACGTCCGGTTCCCGGACCACGAGGTGACGCTGATTGCCGGAGCGTTCGCGCGCCGCATCCACCCCTACGTCGAACCCGGCGACGAACTCGACCGCGGCGAGCGACTCGGCCACATCTCGTTCGGCAGTCGCGCGGACGTGTTGCTCCCGGAGTCGTTCGACCCCGCGGACGTGACCGTCGAACCGGGCCAGAAGGTGCGGGCGGGCGAGACGGTAATCGCCGAGCGCTAATCGCCGCTGTAATCGCCGCCGTGGAACAGCGTCCGTTCCTCGGCCTCGTAGATGTTGATTAGTTCGCTGACGATTTCGTCGTAGGACTCGTCTTCCACCCGGAGACTGTCGAGCGCTCTATCGTCTCCTCGTCGAGTTGTATCTCGGGCATCGTCACGGAGTATGCCATCAATCCTCTTAAGCGACCGGGGGCGTCTCGCGGCCGCGGCGGCGAGCGCGCCGCGCCGCCGTGAGCGAGTGACGACCGTTGCGGAGTTGGTTGTCGGCGCAAGCAGACTCGGTAATTCGGTTCCGAAATCGGACACTACCGAATCCGAGTCGGACCGTTCTTTCGACTCCCATCCCGGTAGGCGCGGACCTCGCTCGCAGAGACGTCCCACTCGATTCACACCCCTCCGTGTTAAATTACGGGGTCGTTTGCGGAACATCCCGAGAGGTGGGTGACCGCGTAACAATCGGTTACTGGGTCCGCTAAGCCCCGGTTACAGGGGTGTAGGTACTGGATAACAAAGTGGGTAGGATTGTGTGTATCTATCGCGCAGACATGACCACGACCGACAACCGACTCACCAACGGCGACGACACGATGGCCGAGAACCGATGCCAGAGCTGCGGCTCCTTCGTTACGCGCGACTTCGCTCGCGTCTTCGGGAACAACCACAACGAAGTCTTCGGCTGTCTGGAGTGCATGACCGCGACAGAGGTCAAGAAAGGAGGCGCACGGGCCGACGAGGTAGACACGACCAACCTCATCGGCGGCCGCGAACCGCTTCGATAACCGTTCGGAACGATTTCGGAACGAACTACGTTCTCGCTAGTTCAGAGTTTCGCCAGCACAGCCTCGGTCACGTCGCTCGTCGTCGCGTCGCCGCCGAGGTCCGGCGTGTGGGGTCCGGAATCCAGCGTGGCCGTCACGGCCGAGCGAACGCGCTCTCCGGCGTCGTCGTAGCCCAGGTACTCCAGCAGCATCGCGGCCGACAGCATCGCCGCGGACGGATTCGCGACGCCCTGCCCCGCGATGTCGGGCGCGGTGCCGTGAACCGGCTCGAACAGCGCGCGCTCGTCGCCGACGTTCGCGCTCGGCAGGAGACCGAGACCGCCGACGAGACCCGCCGCGAGGTCCGACAGCACGTCGCCCGCGAGGTTCGGGCAGACCACCACGTCGTACTCCTCGGGGCGCTGGACGAGGTGCATCGCCAGCGCGTCCATCAGTGCCTCGTCGTAGTCCACGTCGTACTCGGCTCCGACCCGGCGCGCGGTGTCGAGGAACAGGCCGTCGGTCGTCCGCATCACGTTCGCCTTGTGGGCTATCGTCACGTGCGACCCGCGCTCGGCGGCGTACTCGAAGCCGTAACGCGCGATTTCCTCGGACGCCGCCTCGGTAACAACCCGTGTCAGCGTCGTCACGCCCGGCGCAATCTCTGACTCGTGTCCGGCGTAGACCCCTTCGGTGTTCTCGCGGACGAACACGAGGTCCGTGTCCGGTTGTAGGGCGTCCGTACCGGGGTAGGCCCGGACCGGTCGGACGTTGGCGAACGACTCCACCGCCCGTCGGAGCGGGATGATGACGTCGGCCGCGGTCTCGCCCGCCGCGCCGAACAGGGTGGCGTCGGCGTTCGCGGCGAGTTCGCGGGTCTCCTCGGGGAGCGCCTCGCCGGTATCAGCCTTCACCGCGTCTCCGGCGTCGGCCTCCTCGAACTCGAAGTCCGGTCCGACCGCTTCCAGCACCTTCTGGGCAGCGGGGACGACCTCCTGTCCGATTCCATCGCCGGGAATCACGGCGATTCGCTCAGGTTCGTCGGCGGCGGTCTCCGCGGAGTCGTCGTCGGTCATTCCGCCTCCTCCACGTACGGCAGGTCGCGGGCGGTCTGAGCGACCGACTCGGGGTTCGACCCGAGCAGTGCGGTGGTGTCCCAGACGCCCTCGACCAACGCCTTCCGCTGGGCGTCGTCCACCGCGGCGTCGATTTCGGTCCCGTCGTAGCTAACCGTCTCCGCGGTCACGTCGACGTCGATTTCGGCGTCGGGGTTCTCGTCCACGAACGCCTGCAGGGTCTCTATCTCGTCCTGCTCTGCGGTGACGGTCGGAATCCCCAGCGCCAGACAGTTCCCGGCGAAGATTTCGGCGAAGCTCTCGCCGACGATGGCGTCGATACCCCAGCGCATCAGCGCCTGCGGGGCGTGCTCGCGCGAGGAGCCGCAGCCGAAGTTGGCGTTGACGACCAGCACCGAGGCGTCGCGGAACCGGTCCTCGTTGAAGGGGTGGTCTTTCGGCTCGTCGTCGTCGGTGAACCGCTGGTCTTGGAAGGCGAACTGGCCGAGACCGTCGAACGTGACGGCCTTGAGGTAGCGGGCCGGGATTATCTGGTCGGTGTCGATGTCGTTGCCCCGGAGCGGGATGCCGGTCCCGGAGACGCGCTCGACCGTCTCGATGTCGGTTTCGGTGGTCTGTCCGCTCATGCCCGCGTCACCTCCGAGTCGTCCACGTCGGTCGCAGGCAGTTCGCGAGCGTCGGTCACTTCACCCTCGACGGCGGCGGCGGCGACCATCCGGGGGTTCATGAGGACTGTCCGGCCCTCCTTGCTCCCCTGTCGCCCGACGAAGTTGCGGTTCGAGGAGGAGGCCGACGCCTCGTCGCCCTCCAGTTGGTCGTCGTTCATCCCGAGGCACATCGAACAGCCCGCGCCGCGCCACTCGAATCCGGCCTCGCGGAATATCTCGTCCAGTCCCTCCGACTCGGCGGCGGCCTTGACCCGCTGGCTCCCGGGGACGACCATCGCGCGCACGTCGTCGTGGACCTCACGGCCGGCGACGAGGCGGGCGGCCCGCCGGAGGTCCGGCAGGCGCGCGTTGGTGCACGAACCGAGGAAGGCGACGTCGATGGGGTACCCCTCCATCGTATCGCCGGGTTCGACGCGCATGTGTTCCTGCGCGCGCCGAGCGGTGTCCTGCTTGTCGGCGGGCAGGTCCTCGGGTTCCGGAATCGGTTCGGTGATGCCCACGCCCTGTCCGGGCGTGGTGCCCCACGTCACCATCGGTTCGAGGTCGTCGCCGTCGATGACCACCTCGTCGTCGTACTCGGCGTCGTCGTCGGACGCGATGGACTCCCAGTAGGGTTTCAGTCGCTCGAACTTCTCGGGGTCGTCGCGGAACGCGTCGGTCTCTTCGAGCCACTCGTAGGTGGTCTCGTCGGGGTTGACGTAGCCCGCGCGAGCGCCGCCCTCGATGGACATGTTGCAGATGCTCATCCGGCCCTCCATGTCCAAGCTCTCGATGGCCTCGCCCGCGTACTCGTAGACGTAGCCGACGCCGCCGTCGGTGCCGAGTCGCCGGATTATCTGGAGAATCACGTCCTTGGCCTCGACCGAGTCGCCGAGTTCGCCCGTGACCCGAATCCGGCGCACGTCCTTCTTCTCCATCGCCACGGTGCCGGTCGCCAGCACGTCCCGAATCTGGGAGGTACCGATGCCGAACGCCAGCGCGCCGAACGCACCGTGAGTCGATGTGTGGCTGTCGCCACAGACCACGGTCATCCCGGGTTGGGTCAGGCCCTGCTCCGGACCGATGACGTGGACGATGCCCTGATTCCCGGTGTCGGGACTGGAGAACTCGATGCCCGCGTCGCGGACGTTCTCCTCCAGTTCGGCCATCATCTCCTCGGCCGCGCCCTCGTACGGTCGGTCGCGGCCCTCGGTCGGCACGATGTGGTCCACGGTGGCGTGGGTACGCTCGGGGTAGGCGACGTCGAGGTCGCGCTCCCGCAGCATCCCGAAGGCCTGCGGACTCGTCACCTCGTGAATCAGGTGGAGACCCACGAACAGTTGGTCCTGCCCGGTCGGGAGTTCGGTCACCTTGTGGCGGTCCCAGACTTTGTCGTACAAGGTGGCTTCGCTCACGCGGACCACCCGCTATGCGTCTCGTCGTCGAAGAAATCGGTTCGTACGTTCATCGGTAGCTACTGGCTCACTCTTCGGACTCTACGGGTTCGTTCTCGTTTCCTCTCGTGAAGACGCGGTCCACGCCGTCGCCGTGGGGCGGCGTGTGGTTCACGTCCTCCATCCGGTCGGAGTCGTCCTCGTCGTCCTCCTCGCGGGCGGCGGCGTCGTAGGCGTCGCGTTCGCCCCCGTCGGCGGCGACTATCGGTCCGCGCTCGAAGGGGCGGTTGACGGTGCCGCGGTCGGCGTGGGGATGGGTGTGGCTCACCTCGCCCATCGGGGTCGATTCTCGGTCTGTCGGGTCGTCGGTCGTCGGGTCGTGTCGGTCGGTTCGGTTCATGGTCTCAGTCGTCCGCAGTCACTTTCTCGGTCGATTCGTCGTTCTGCTCGTCGTCGGCCCACGCGAATAGGTCGCGGAGTCGCGCGCCCACGTCCTCGATGTCGTGGTTCACGTCCGCCTCCTTCCGCTGGCGGTACACCGGGCGTCCGGTCTGGTTCTCGGTAATCCACTCGCGGGCGAACTCGCCGTTCTGCACCGCTTCGAGCGTCTCCTCCATGTTCTCGCGCACGTCTTCGTCGATGATTTCGGGTCCCTGCGTCAGGCCGCCGTACTCGGCGGTGTCCGAGACCGAGTCCCACATCTCGCGCATTCCGCCCTCGTACATGAGGTCCACGATGAGCTTCATCTCGTTCAGGCACTCGAAGTAGGCCATCTCGGGGCTGTAGCCCGCGTCCACGAGCGTCTCGTAGCCGACCTTGATGAGTTCGGTGATGCCGCCACAGAGGACGGCCTGCTCGCCGAACAGGTCGGTCTCGGTCTCCTCGCGGAACGTGGTCTCGACCACGCCCGCGCGCGTACACCCGATGGCCTCCGCGTACGCGAGGGCCTGCTCCTTGGCGTCGCCGGTCGCGTCCTGATACACCGCCAGCAGGCCGGGCGTGCCCTCGCCGTTCTCGTAGTTGCGTCGGACGAGGTGGCCCGGCGACTTCGGGGCTATCATCGTCACGTCCACGTCCTCAGGGGGTTCTATCTGGCCGTAGTGGATGTTGAACCCGTGGGCGAACTGGAGGGTATCGCCGGCCTCCAGTTCCGATTCGATGTCGGCGTAGACGGCCGGTTGGACCGTGTCGGGCACGAGGACGGACACGACATCCGCCTCGCTCGCGGCCTCCGTCGGCGTCGCCACGCGGAGACCGTCCGCTCGGGCGGCGTCGCGCGAGGAAGAGTCCTCTCGCAGGCCCACGATTACGTCTACCCCGCTGTCGGCGAGGTTCTGGGCGTGGGCGTGGCCCTGACTTCCGTATCCGAGGACCGCGACCGTCGCGTCCTCGATTTGCGCGCTGTCCGCGTCGTCGTCGTAGTAAACCGTGGTGTTGAATTCGTCAGTCATCGTTGTCGGTGTTCTCCGCCGTCTGTTCGGTGTTCGCGGTACTCTCTGCGGACGCCGCGGGCGACTCGCCCGGCGTCGTCGGCGTGTCGCCGCGGGCCAACGCGGTCTGGCCGGTCCGGGCGATTTCGATGATGCCGAACTGCCGGAACGCGTCCACCGCGTCGTCTATCTTCTGCTGGTCGCCGGTTATCTGGACCGTGATGGTCCGGGGTCCGGCGTCGAGCGTCTGGCCCTCGTACATCTGGGTGATGGCGTGAACCTTGTCGGGTTCCTCGCCGCGCACCTTCAGCAGGACCAACTCGGCGCAGACGGCGTCGTCGCCGAGTTCGCCCGCCGCGATGACGGGGACCAACTTCTCGACCTGTTTCTTGACCTGTTCGATACCGGCGTCGGTCTCCTCGACGACCAGCGTGATTCGGGCGTGGCCGTCCACCGTCGTCGGGCCGACCGTCAGGCTCTCGATGTTGAACTGCCGCCGGGAGAACAGGCCCGACACCTTCGCCAGCACGCCGGGTTCGTGTTCGACCAGCACCGAGACCTCCGCGGTCCGGGTGTCCTGCTCGGCGTCGGTCGCCGAATCGACGCGCTCGCCGTGTCGGTTCCGGCGGCCCTCGGGTTTCGGTCGCTCCTCGGGGGTCGGTCCCCGCAGTCCGGACGTTCCGTTCTCGCTGTCGCTCATAGCTGGTCCTCCGACAGCGCGAACTCGCCGTTTGCTCCGCCCGAGGGAACCATCGGGTAGACGTTTTCGTCGGGGTCGATGCGGAAGTCCACGACGGAGGGACCGTCGTGGGCCATCGCGGACTCGATGGCGTCGGGCACCTCGTCGTACGAGGAGACCGAGAGACCCTTTGCGCCGAACGCCTCGGCCAACTTGTCGAACTCGGGGCACCACGAGTACTCGGAGGCCGAGTGGCGGCCCTCGAAGAAGGCGTCCTGCCACTGGCGGACCATCCCGATGTACTCGTTGTTGAGGACCGCGACCGTGATGTCCAGATTCTCGCGGACCGCCACGGCCAACTCCTGAATAGTCATCAGGAACGAGCCGTCGCCCTCGAAACTGACGACCTCCCTGTTCGGGGCGGCCAGTTTCGCGCCGATGGCGGCGGGCAGGCCGTAGCCCATCGTGCCGAGTCCGTGACTCGACACCCACGTCCGGGGTTCGCGGAACGTCCAGTACTGGACCGCCCACATCTGGTGCTGGCCGACGCCCGTGGTGACGATGGCATCGTCGTCCGTCGCCTCGTCGAGCGCTTCCACGACGAACTGCGGCTTGAGCGGTTCGTCGAGACCCTCCGCGGTCTTCGACTCCGTCGAAGGCTCGTCAGCGCTCGTCTCTGACGGCGTCCGGTAGTCCATCGGGTACTCCGCTTTCCACTGCTGGCACTGGTCGCGCCACTCCCGATAGCGGTCGGCGATGTCGTCCGGGTCGGCCCCGGTTTCGCTTCCCATCTCGTCGTCCAACTGCTCCAAGACCGTCGCGGCGTCACCGACGAGGGGGACGTCCGCGTAGACGTTCTTCGAGATTTCCGCGGGGTCGATGTCCACGTGGACCACTTCGGCGTCGGGAGCGAACGTCTCTACGCCGCCGGTGAGTCGGTCGTCGAAGCGACAACCGACCGCCAGCATCACGTCGCAGTGTGTCGTGGCCATGTTCGCGTAGCCCGTCCCGTGCATCCCCACCATCTCCACGGCGAGGTCGTCGTCCTCGGGGAACGCTCCCACGGCGGGCATCGAGGTGGCGACCGGAATCTGGTATCGCCGGGCGAACTCGCGCAGTTGCTCGCTGGCCTCGCCCTTGACGACGCCGCCGCCCGCGAGGACGACGGGTTTCTCCGCGCGTTTGAGCGTGCGCGCGGCCGCGGCGACCGACTCCTCGTCGGCCACCGTCTGCGGGTTGTAGGTCTCGGGCGTCTTCGCCTCGCCCGGTTCGGCGTCGGTCTCGGCCTGCGTCACGTCCTTCGGGAGGTCCACCAGCGTCGGGCCGGGTCGGCCCGCGCCCGCCAGCGCGAACGCTTCGCCGACGGTGTCGCCGACGTCGTCGGCGCGCTGGGCGAAGTAGTTCGTCTTCGTAATCGGCGTGGTCAGTCCGGTGGTGTCGGTCTCTTGGAAGGCGTCGTTGCCGACGAACTCCGTGGGTACCTGTCCGGTCAGCGCGACCATCGGGTCCGAGTCCATGTCGGCGTCAGCGATGCCGGTCGTGAGGTTGGTCGCGCCCGGCCCGGACGTGGCCAGACAGACGCCCGGCGTCCCCGAGACGATGCCGTAGGCGTCGGCGGCGTGGGCAGCGGCCTGCTCGTGAGCCATCGTGACGTGCCGGAGGTCCGAGTCGTAGAGCGCGTCGTAGACGGGCATGATGGCCCCTCCCTGCACGCCGAACAGCGTCTCGGCCCCGGCGCGTTCGAGCGCCGTGACGACGGCCTCCGCGCGGTCGTGGGACCGGATTCGGTCGTCTCGGCTTCGGTGCGCGCGTCGTCCGCCGTCACCTCGGTCGATGACTCCTCGGCGTCGGCGTCGTCGGTCTCGGGGAACCGCGGTTTCGCGGGTTCACTCACGGTAGTCACCTCCCCGAGCGGTTCGTCTGCGGGTGGTCTCTGTCGATGCGTCTTGGGTCATCGGCGTCGTGCGATTTCGTGTCACTGGTGGTCGAGCGCGTGCTGGTCGGTCTGAAAACGGTGCGAAAACTCGGGTCGGAGAAGTGGTAGTGTAGGGGCTTAGGCCCCTACAATAATCACGCGCTCGACAGTCGCACTGCTCGCGGCGTCGGCCGCTCGCGCGCCGACCGACGTGAGACGCCCCGCGTCGGTAGCAGTGGGTGACTGTCGCATCGTTACTGAGTACGTTCCGGGGGCGACGCTCATAACCTTTGTGTGCCGCGCAACCTTTGCGCGAAGGTCGCAGTCGTGCCACACCGGCGACCGTCCGCCGACGGGGGCGCGCCGGTTGCGTTCCTCGTCCGGACTCCGCCGCGCACGGCTGGCGGGCGGAGGCGACTCCGTCGGTCGTCATCAGGCGCGGACCTCCGATTCCTCGTGCGTGATGCCCGCTTCGCGGGCGAACCGTTCGAGGTCGGCCACCGTCACGGCGTTCTTCTCCGCGCCGTAGTCCTTGACCCGGCGGGTCACCGTCCGGACCTCCTCGTCGGTCGGGTCGAACCCGCTCTCCTCCAGTCGCTTGCGGACCGAGTTCGCGCCGGTGTGCTTGCCCAGCACGAACTCGCGCTCGGCACCGACCATCTCGGGGGTCATCACGCCCGGTTCGAAGGTGTCGGAGTTCTCGATGACTCCGGCGGCGTGGATGCCGGACTCGTGGGCGAAGGCGTTGTCGCCGACCACCGGCTTGTTCGCCGGGACCGGGACGTCGCTGTACTCCTCGACCATCGCCGAGAGTTCCGAAATGCCGGTCGTGTCGATGCCGGTATCGACGCCGTAGACCGACTCGACCGCCATCGTGACCTCCTCGTAGGCGGCGTTACCGGCTCGCTCGCCGATGCCGTTTATCGAGACCTGCGCTTGGTCGGCCCCGGCCTCGAATCCGGCGATGGCGTTGGCCGTGGCCATGCCGAAGTCGTCGTGGGTGTGAACGTCGATTCGCGCGTCGCTGTGTTCGTCTACCGTGCGAACTACGTCGGCGAACCGACTCGGCGTGGCGACGCCGCACGTGTCGGGGATGTTTATCCAATCGACGCCGACCTCGGAGACCGCCTCGACGACCCGCTTCAGGTAGTCCTCGTCGGTCCGGGTGGCGTCCATCGGCGAGAACATCGCCGTCGCGCCCGCCTCCTTCACGCGTTCGACCGCGGCGACGGAGCGTTCCACGACCTCCTCGCGGGTGGCGTGCATCGAATCCTCTATCTGCACGTCGCTGGTCGAGGCGAAGACGTGGACCATCTCGACGCCGGAGTCGAGCGCGGCTTCCACGTCCTTCTCCACGATGCGCGCGAGACCGCAGGTGGTCGCGGACGTACTCGCGGCGATGTCGCTGACGGCCTCGAACTCGGCGTCGGAGTTGACCGGGAACCCCGCCTCGATGACGTGGGTACCTATCCGGTCCAAGGCCTCTGCAATAGTTCGCTTCTCGTCGTATGAGAAGGAGGTACGGGGAGCCTGTTCGCCGTCCCGCAGGGTGGTGTCGAAGACCCGCGCGGACTCGAACTCGGTCTCAGTAGCTAACGTGCCATCGAAGAACTCGACCCGCCCGGCTGGTACCGGACGAGCCAATGTCGTTGTCGGACATCGTAACTCAGGGTGGTGCCCTTCTCCTATTTAAGGGTGTCGCTGAGACAGGTGGTTTCGGACGAGTGACACCACGGCGAGAGACGGACTGCTCGCAAAATCGCACGACTGAAACGTCCTGTAATCATTCGTATTGCCTTAGTCTACCTAATACACATATTATTATAACGGGCGGGCGAGCGAGGTCGAGCGAGTTAATTGCTCACACACCGAGCGGGAAATCTCTCGGGCGCGGACTCGTCAAACACGTTGTCATCGCCGGAACAGTAAGAAGGCTGGCGGACGTAGTGCCGTACGTATGACAACTCAAGAGGTCACGGACCTGCTCAAGAAGGCGTACAGCGACGAAATCGAGACGGTGATGAACTACCTGACTAACTCCATCGTTCTCGACGGCGTGAGCGCCGAGGAGGTCAAGGAGAGCCTCGAAACCGACATTCAGGAGGAACTCAATCACGCCGAGATGCTTGGCCAGCGACTCAAGCAACTCGACGAGCGCCCGCCCGCGTCCTACGACTTCGAGGCCCGACAGGAGAGCCTCCAACCGCCCGAGAACAGCACCGACGTGCTGTCGGTCATCGAGGGCGTCCTCGACGCCGAGGAGGACGCCATCGAGACGTACCGCTCGCTCATCACGGCGGCCGGTGACGAGGACCCCGTGACCGAAGACATCGCGGTGACCATCCTCGCGGACGAGGAGGCCCACCGGACCGAGTTCCGCGGGTTCAAGCGCGAGTACGACGAGGACTGACGACTCTCGCTGAATTCGTTCTCTCCGTATCGAAACCGACCCCAGTGACGACTTCGGCGTGCGATTCGCTCCTCGAGTTAAAACGAGCGGCGTCCGACCGACCGCCGGGGGCAAGGTCTTTCCCGAGGGAGTGTGAGCGAGCGGGTATGACCAGTGGTTTCGACCTCGACCTCCAGACAGTCGAACAGGAGATAGAGGACGGCGACGAGGACCGCGAGCAGGGCGACCGGCGAATCGTTCTCGGCGAACTCGACGGGACGACCGACGAGCGCGAGTGGTTCGAGGTAATCGAACGCGGTGACGTTCTCGTACTCGCTATCGAGGGGGACCTGCCGGAACTGGCGGCCGACCTCGCGCCGCGAGTCAAGGAACGCGGCGGGAACCTGATTCACTTCCGGGAGTTCCTCATCGTGACTCCCACCGACGTCAGCGTGGACGCCGACCGGCTCTGAGGCGATTCCTCCCCGCCACGTCGGAGCGTCCGGACACGTCGGACGACGAGCGGCGCGCCGGTTCGAGTGCGAACGGGCGACGGGTCCCGACTCCGGTTTCGGCCCTCACTGAAACGTCAGGTAGTGGCCGTCCGGGTCGCGCACGCGGACGCCGTCGTCTCTCTGCTCGACTTCGCAGACGCGGTCGCGCACCGATTCGGCCACCGCGTCCGGGTCCTCGGCCGCGAACCCGACATCGACGTGGAGACCGCCCCGAGCGTCGGCGATACCCAAGTGGGGTTCCCAGAGTTCGAGGTCCACCGGACCGCCGAGGCGTACACGGCGGCGCTGGTCGCCGCGGTCCACCACCTCGAAGCCGAGCGAGCGGTAGAGCGATTCGGCGCGCGCGAGGTCCTCGACTTCGAGGACTATCTCGAACACCTCGGTAATACTGGCGTCGCCCTCGCCGACGCTACCGATTTCGACGCAGTTGCCGTCCGGGTCGTAGAAGTACAACGACTTCCCACCGCCGAAGTCGAACTCGGTGAGGTCGAACGACTCGTCGAGACGGTCGTACCACGCGTCGTAGCGGTCCGGCGGTACGGCGAACGCGTAGTGTGTATGGACTCCGCCGCGAGGTACCTCTCCCGGTTCCCGGAGGACGAGGTCGGTCTCACCGGCGTCGAGGACGACTTCGCCGTCGCCCTCCCGGACCACCGTCATATCGAGGTGCGTCGCGTAGAACTCGCGTGCACGGTCGAGGTACTTCGCTTCGAGCGCCAGCCATCGCAACCCCGAGAGCATGGATTCGAGGTACGCGGTCCCGGCGGATAAAGCCCGTGCGTGACGAAAACGGGGCGCGACCTCCGTCCGCGCGTCCGGTTCCCACGTCTCGGTCCGCGTCGGTGGGGATTTTGTGGCTACGACCCGTATCGACGGGCATGCCACTGAAGAAGTCACAGCCAGCGACGGACTACGAGGAAATCGACCGCTGGGAGGACGGCGTCGGCTGGATTGCCCACCCGGACGAGGCGATGTTGCGTGCCAGTCACGCCCTCGCCACCGAACCGGGCGTCTGGGTGGTAGACCCCGTCGATGCAGCGGACATCGACGACCTGTTCGCGGAGTTCGGTGACGTCACGGGCGTCGTCGTCCTCCTGAACCGCCACTATCGGGACGCGGACGCTATCGCGCAACGCCACGACGTTCCGGTCTACGTTCCCTCGTGGTTCGACGACGTCCCGGAGACCGAGGCCGAACTCCGGCGGTTCGACGCCACCCTGCCGGGGACCGACTTCCGAGTCCTGACGGTCTTCGACTCGTTCGGGTGGGCGGAGGCGGCGCTCTACGACGAGGAGAACGGGACGCTCGTCGTCCCCGAGAGCGTCGGCAACGCGCCGTACTTCACCACGCCCGGCGAGCGAATCGGCGTTCACCCGATGCTGCGACTGACGCCGCCATCGTCGCTTCGCGGTCTCCGACCGGAACGCGTCCTCTTCGGCCACGGACGGGGGGTATTGGACGATGCGACGCGTGCGCTCGACGACGCCCTCAGCGGGGCGCGACGAGCGACGCCGAAACTCTACGCGGAAAACCTGCGACTGTTACTCCAGCGGTAGCGTGAGTCGGCTATCGTGCGAGCGACAAGTGTAGTGAACGCGAACCGATAGTATAACGACGCAGAAACGTAACGGACGATAAATTTTTGGAGTAGGACGTTAAATTGAATCCTATGCGTTTCCTCCGAGGGGTGGATTCGGCGCAGAGACGGCGGGAGGTGTGGCCGTGAGCCTCTCGTTCGACCCGACGTCGGAGCGTCCGGGCATCGAGATTCGGGACCACATCGAGCGCCGAACGTACGCCGTTCGTACTCCGTCGGTCGTCTCGCCGACGCCGACCGACACCCAACGCTTCCGGTTTCCGGTGGACGAAGCGGTAGCTATCACGACCGTTGCGGTCACGCTTCCGACGTTCGTGGGGTCTTACGTCCGGAACACGGACGGTGAGATGCGTCTCGAAGTGAATCCGGGGACCGACCGACGACTTCCACCGGGCGCGTACGACGTCGAGTTGTGTACGCCGATGAAACTCTACCTCGCAGTCGAGGGTGCACTGTCGGTGACGGCGAGCGACGACGGGATTCGGTTCGAGTTCGACTCCGAGACGGAGGTTCGAATCGGTGCGCGCTCGCACCACGAGCGGCCCGCGGCGACAGTCACCACGACCGAGAACCCCCGTGACGTCATGACTGCGCTCTCGACATTCGGGTCGGCGCTGAAGACCACGTCACCCGAGCGGAGTTTCCCGACGCTCCGAGGGCACCCACCGCTGGTCGAAGTGGGCGAGCAACTCCACGTCCCGGACGAACTCGACGTGCCCGAGACCGGCGTTCGCGTCGAACTCCCGCCGGACCTGAGCCACGCCTACGTGGCGGCGCCGCTCGCGTTCTATCTCGGCGCGGAGATGGTTCCGGGTAGCGCACCCCGAATCGTCACCGACGAGGGGTTCGAGTACGCGCTCGACGGCCCGCAGGGCTTCGAAGAAGAGGTGGCCAGAACGCTCCGGCAGACGTTCCTGCTGGACTGCGTCACGCGAACCGAGGGGTACTATCCGGTGGAGTTGCACGAGCGAGCGGCGGTCGAACCGTTGGTCGAGTTGGACTTCGCGGACCTCTACGACCGGCCGTTGGCCGAGCGCGTCGAAGCCTACCTCTCGGTCCCGTTCGAGGTGGTCGCCGACCACGTTCCGTCGTGGAAACTGACCACTCACGTCGAACCCGCGCCGGAGAACGTCTCGTCGCTCCCGTTTCTGGTAGACGACCTCGCGGTCGTCCGAACACCGGACGTCCGCCAGACGACGCCCCAGACTTCGACCGCGACCGTCGGAGAGGTCGCCCGCGACGGCGAGACGGCGAACGACGGCGACTTCACCCGGAGTACGGCCGAGTCCGGCGAGAACCTTCCGGTAGTCGAACCGGAGCGAACCGACTCCGTGGAACAGGCGTGGCTCGGCGACCACGCTCCGGTGGACGCCAGCAAGGCGACGACGACCGCGTTTCGGAACCGCCTCGAACAGGAGACCGAGACCGACGACATCGAAATCGCGGTGGTATGCAACGACGTCGAGATGGACGAGGAGCGCGACATCGCCGCAGAAGTGTACGGGTCGCGCGAGAACCTCCCGTTCGAGGTGACGGTCCACCGAGACCTGACGACCGCACAACTCCGAGCAGTGCTGGCCGAGGAGACCGCGTTCCTCCACTACATCGCCACATCGACGACGACGGGTTCCAGTGTTCCGACGGTCATCTCGACGCGGCCGAGTTGGAGTCGGTCGGTGCCGAGGCGTTCGTGCTGAACGCCTGTCGCTCCTACGAGCAGGGGATGGCACTGGTCGAAGCGGGCAGCGTCGGCGGCGTCGTCACGTTGAGCGACGTGATAAACAGCGGCGCAGTCAGGGTGGGGAAGACGATGGTTCGCCTGCTGAACCGGGGGTTCCCGCTCCGGGCCGCGCTGTCCATCGCTCGGGACCGGAGCATCGTCGGCAATCAGTACATCGTCGTCGGCGACGGGAACGTAGACATCGCCCAGACAGAGAGCGGGGTGGCAGTCCTCTGCGCCATCGAGACCGGCGACGAGGAGACCGACGAGTTCGAACTGTCGGTCCAGAGCTACGTCTCGGGAGACGGTGGCATGGGTGGCTTCTTCAAACCGCAGTTGGAAGAATCCGAGCAGTATCGACTGGCCTCGGGCGAACACGGTCCCTTCACGCTGACTCGGGACCAGTTACGGACGACGCTCGCGCTGGAGAACATTCCGCTGAAAATCGACGGTCAGTTCACGTGGAGTCGGTCGGTCGACGCGGACGAACTCTGATTTACGGGCCGTAGCACGAGACTGCGAACGCTCCTGCCGCGTTTCCTGCCTGCGAGAGCAGCAGCAGCATGGTGAACAGGACGCCCATCATCCGGGGATTCTCTGCGAGGTACGAGGTCACGTTGGTGTCTGCCATTGCAACTAGCAGTAATAGCTATTAAAATATAAAAAATTCTATATATTTCGCAACATGTAGAAGTCTGACGTAAGTCAGACGGACGTCGTCATAAGTGAAAGTAGTTGTCATCCGCCACCCGGACCGGCTGTCGGATACCCTCGCAGGGCAGTATCGTTATACACCGACACCCCCAAAGTCGAGTGTGGTGTACGTAACTCGGGGGTTGGTGAACGTGTTACTCGACTTCGCGGCGGAGTCGGAACCGGACGAGTTGACCGTCTCCCTCGCAGTGACGCCCGCGGCAGAACTGGAGGGCATCGGAGACGTACCGCCGGAGGTCCCCGTCTTTACGCACTTCTATCCGCCGGACGCCGGAAAGTCGCTGACCGCCGTGTTCGGCGTGGACCTGTCGGTCCCCGCCGGACAGACGCAGGGCCGGTTCGTCTCTCACCCTCGTGGTAACCTCGAAGTCGCTAAGACCGACGACCTCCACGAGACGATATTCGTCGCGGTACCGCCGTGGGACGAGTCGTCGCTGGCGGCGTTCGACCGTTCGGGCCGCAGGCAACCGCTGGAAGTGGTGGACGCGGAACCGCCCACGGAGTCGCTGGTCTGAGACCGAACCCGACGCTCGACGGCGGCGCTACTCCAGATACCCCAGTTCCCGCAGTTGGCCGGTAATCTCCTCGAACTCGGACTCGGTCAGGTGGCCCTCTTTCTGATGCTGGATGACGATGCTCCGGAGCAGGAACCGGACGAGGTCGCTCGTGCTGGAGAAACTGGTTCCCTCGATGGTCTCGTCCACGCGGTCTGCGAGGTCCTTCGGAATCGAGACGGTGGTGTACTCTGTCATGCGAGAGAATGGGGCCGCACGCGGGATAGATGTTGTGTCCTCCGGCGCGCTAGCGTCGTCCTATCCCTGAACATCCTTGACGTGGTTTCCCGACAGTCGCGAGTCTCCCGGTGGTGCATCAACCCGCAGTAGCCACGAGGAGTGGGTGCCCGGAGTGAGCGAACCGGTCGAGTCGATGCGGCACTTCCGCCGGGTCCGACGCTCGGCGTCGAGGTTCCGCGTCGGTCACATCCCCATGTCTTCGGCGTCGCCCGGAATCGGCAGGTCGTGTGGCGCGACGCCCAGCAGTTCGGCGGCGTGGTCCAGCGCCATGTCGAACCCGTAGTAGCGTTCGAGTTCGTCGCCGTCGGCGCTCGGCCGGACCTTCAACATGGCGTACCCCTCGACGTTCTGTGCGATGGCGGCGGTCGCGCGGTCGCCGTCGAACTCCAACACGCGCTCGTCGTCGGTCTCGTAGTACCGTGCGGTGACGCCCGCGTTTTCGGCTTGCTCTTCGTCGGTCATGGCCGAAGGTTTGGGGTGGTGACAGTCGAAGGTACCGATTCGTCTCTCGGGAGTGCGGAGAAACTCAATCGGGCATAGAACGACGGTCAGAATGATAGTGACGGTCTATCGAAGCCCTCGCCCGGTCGCGGTCGCTCTGACGACCAAGCCCTTCGGGCGCGACCGACGACCCCTTTATCCCACCCACGAGAATTGGTCGGCCGGGCGCATCCCGGCGGTTGGTCGGGCGTACGTTCGCCGCGTGGGTCCGTCGCCGAAGCGCAAGCGTCGTAATCGCTCGGCCGAATCGCTTGACCATGACCAGATGGCTCCAGAGCGGGCGGCGACGCGACCTCTGCGTCCTGCTCTACGAGACCGACCGACTCCGCGGCCAGAGTCTCAAGACCCGACTCGAAGACCACTACGACACGCACTTCGATTCGAAGTCGTTCTACGGCGCGCTCGACTGGCTGATTCAACAGGGGTTCGTCGAGAAGCGCACCGAGGGGATTCACGAGGCGTACGCGCTGACCGAAGCGGGCGAGCGCCGGGTCGAGGAGCACTTCGAGTGGATGCGGGAGAAAGTGGACGGCGGTCAGCCGTCAGAACAGTAGGTAGAGCAGTCCACCGACAAGCACCGCGAGCACGGTCAGCGACCCCGCGACGACGATTCCGACCCCGCCACCGACAGGAAGGAGTTCCGCGCCGACCAGCATCGAACCGAACAGCAGTCCGACCGCTGGGAGCCACAGCAAGCGGACCCGCAGAAGCGACCCGAGAAGGCGAGACACCACTCCTCAGTCGAGGAGTTCGTTCGCAATCGTGTTGCGGAGAACTTCGCTCGTCCCTTCGTAAATCTCGTTCAGTTTGGCGTCCCGGTAGTAGCGTTCGGCAGGGAAGTCCTTGGTGTAGCCGTACCCGCCGTGAATCTGGATGCCCTCGTTGGCGACCTCTCTGCTGACCTCCGAGGCGTAGAGTTTGGCCTGCGCGGCCTGCTTGATGTAGTCCTCGCCGCGCATCTTGCGGTCGGCCGCCCGGTGCATCAGCATCTTCGCGGCCTGCACCTTGGTGTCCATGTCGGCCAGTTTGTGCTGGATGGTCTGGAACTCCGAGATGGGCTGGTCGAACTGCTCGCGGTCCTGCGAGTATTCGAGGGCGTCTTCGAGCGCCGCGCGCGCGAGACCGATGGACCGCGCCGCGATGGTGATGCGCCCGCCGTTGAGCGTCTTGAGCGCGTGGACGAACCCGCGACCCTCCTCGCCGAGCAGGCGGTCCTCGGGGATGCGCATGTCGTCGAACCGGAGTTCCGCGGTCGGACACCCCTTGTCGCCGAGTTTGTCCTCGGTGCCTTCGACGTGGAAGCCGTCGTCCTCCTCGGGCCGGACGACGAACGACGAGATGCCCTTGTTGCCCGCGTCGGGGTCGGTCTTGGCGAACAGCGTGACCGTGTCCGCGACCGAGCCGTTGGAAATCCAGAGCTTCCCGCCGTTGACCACGTACTCGTCGCCGTCCTTCTCCGCGGTGGTGTCCATCGCGGGCACGTCCGACCCCGCGCCCGCCTCCGAGAGCGCGAACGCCCCGACGTCTTCACCGCGGCTCAGCGGCGTGAGGTACTCCTGTTTCTGGTCCTCGTCGCCGAACTCGTAGAGCATGTTCCCCGCGAGACTGGTGTGGGCCGCGACGACGGTGCCCAGACCGCCCGACCCGCGCGAAATCTCCTCCAGTCCGATGGCGTAGGAGTGGTAGTCGAGTCCGGCCCCGCCGTACTCCTCGGGGAACGGCATCCCCATCAGGCCGAGGTCGGCCATCTGGTCCACGAGGTCCTGCGGGAACTCGTCGTTCTCGTCGATTTCGGCGCGCGGGGCTTTATCTCCTCGTCCGTGAACTCCGCGACCATGTCGCGTATCTGCTTCTGCTCTGCGGAGAGACTGAAATCCATGGGCGAAAATTGGGGAGGAACTGCCCTTTAGTTTTCCCTTCGGAGCGCGAGTCGGACCCCCGTCGGGCGACGAGTTCGTCCTCACCCCCACGGGGGCGTCAGGTGGACGTGGAAGAGTTTCTCGCAGTTCTCGTCGCCGCAGACCGGACAGGTCTCGTCGGCGGCGGTCGGTTCGCCGGACCCTTCGGACCCGGCGTGGGGGTCGGCCGCGGCGACGACCCGCGACCCGGCGTGGCCGAGTTCGTACCCGCCCTCGGTGTCGCGGACGAAGTACGAACAGAGCTTCGTGAGGTGGTAGTTGAACTTCCCTGTGTCCCGAATACCCACCCGTTCGCGGAGTTCGGTGAACGAGAGCGGACCGTCGGCGTCCGCGAGTTCGCGCAGGATGGAGACGCGAATCTCGTTACCGAGGACTTCGAGGGCGTCCGTCACGTCCTCCGAGTTCGCCATGCCGGTCGTTGCTTCCGCCACGCGCATCAAGTTCACGGAAAAAGTAATATATCCTACAGAACTGCAGTTCGCCGAACGCTGAAGATACCGCCGGGCGTCGGTCTCGACCGTGAACGGACACGGACTTCGCGCGGCGGTCCGCCGCAGAGCGGCGGTCCTCCGCAACGCGGACCTGCGCAGGATGCTCGCCGGACACGCGGTGAGCGTCCTCGGCGACGGTCTCTACGCGGTCGCCGCGATGTGGCTCGTCTACGACCTGACCGGTTCGACGGCGTACACCGGAATCGCGGGGTTCCTGACGCGCGTTCCGGGCGTGCTGAAACTCTTCGTCGGCCCGGTCGTGGACCGACTCCCCCTCGGTCGAGCGCTCACGCTCTCGGAGTTCGCGCAGGCCGTCCTCGTCCTCGGCGTGCCCCTCGCGGCCGTGCTCGGACACCTGAACGTCGCTGTCGTGCTGACCGTGATGCCGCTGCTCGCGCTGGCGAACCTCCTGACGGGACCGGCCCAGAACGCTACGCTACCCCGACTCGTCTCGGACGAGAACTTAGTCCGTGCGAACTCGGCGGCCCAAGTCACCGCGAAGAGCGTGGACGCCGCGGCCAGAGGCGTCGCCGGGGCACTTATCGCCGTCAGCGGTGCGGTCGCGCTCTACGTCGTCGACGCCGCCACGTTCGTCGTCGCGGGCCTGCTCTACTGGTCGCTGTCCATTCCGCCCCGCGACGGGGAGACCGCCGCGCAGAGTCTCGACCTCGATAGCTACCTCGCGGACCTCCGTGAGGGCGTTGCGCTCCTCGGCGAGTCAATCGTCGGCAAGATGCTGGCGGCGAGTCTGTTTGCCAACTTCCTGACGGGGGTCACGCTGGCTGTCCTCCCGGCGTTCGCCGACGCGGTCGGCGGTCCCGAGACCTACGGTCTGCTGCTGGCGGCGACCACTGTGGGAATCGTGCTCGGGTCGGTCGCGGCCTCGGCGGTGGACGAGTTCCCGTTGGGTGCGACCACTATCGTCGGGTTCGCCGCGTCGGGTCTCCTCTGGACGCTCGCGGTGGTCGTCCCCGGCCGACTCGCCACGGTCGCGCTGTTCGCGCTCTCGCGGGTTCCCGCCGGCGTCTACAACGTCTCGGTCTCGGCGACGATTCAGACCGGCGTGCCCGACGACCTGCTCGGGCGCGTGACCGCCGTCGTCGGGAGCGCGTCGAGTCTCGTCGTCCCGGCGGGGATGCTCCTCGGCGGTCTCGCCGGGTCGCGGTTCGGCAGTCGAACCGTCATGCTCGCTAGCGCGCTCGGGTCGGTACTCGCAGGAACCTACTGGCTCGGCGTCCCCTCGCTTCGGCGATTCGGCCCGCCGACGCGCGTCACGTCCGGAGAGTTCGGTGACTCCGGGACGAGTTAGAACAGTTTCCGGCGGATGTCGTCGGCGGTGAGCGCACCCTGAACCAGCCACGAGGCCGCCGGATGTTTCGGCGCGACGCTCGCCGCGCCCAACAGGAGGAACGCTCGCTTGTGGTTCCCGTTTCGGAGCGCGAGCGCGGCCTGCAGGACGAACGACGCGACGTTGAGCCTGTTCGTGTGGAACTTCAGGGGCTTGCCGACGAGGACCTTCGCGGCGTCTTTCGGCGTCGGAATCATACCTACTCCGACGCGCCGGGCCAGAATAAACGTTGGGTAGCCGACTTGTGTCGCGTCGGACTGTCGCCTCTTCGGTCGAATCGGGGGTACCTCGCGCCGCGTCGGCGGTAAATCCTATGGTATTTGCTCAAGCTTTTCACTCTCGGGTCCTAAAGACCCAAAAGTCAATGGACACGGAGTCGCCTACCGGACGTCTCGCCGACAGCGATATCGACTGGTGTTTCGACGCTGTGCAGGGCGTTTCGAGGACGTTCGCCATCACTATCGACGTGCTGGAAGAGCCGATGGCCTCGTACATCTGTGTCGGGTACCTGCTCTGTCGCGTCGCCGACACGGTCGAGGATGCCGGACACATCTCGCCCGACGAACAGGCGCGACTCCTCCGTCTGTACGACCGGGCGCTCGACCCCGACGACGAGACGAGCATCGAGGAGTTCCGAACTGCGGTCGAACCGTGGCTTCCCGCCAACACCGACGAGGTCGATGCCGACGAGGACTGGGAGGTGGTCGCCGAGTCGCCCCGCGTCGTGGCCACCTTCCGGTCGCTCGGCGAGGACGCCCAGTCGGCCATCTATCCGCCCGTGAGCGAACTCGTCTGCGGGATGGCCGAGTTCGTCCAACGATACGAGGACGACGGCGGCCTCAGAATCGGCACTATCGACGAACTCGAGGAGTACTGCTGGTACGCCGCGGGGACGGTCGGCGAACTCATCACCAATCTGGTCGCCCAAGACGTGGACGACCGGCGCGCGGAGATTCTCCGGGCGAACGCGAGAGGGTTCGCGCTCCTGCTCCAGTTGGTCAACGTCGCCAAAGACGTGTCCGACGACTTCCGCGAGGAGAACAACGTCTACCTCCCCGCGACGTGGCTCCGCGAACGCGGCGTCAGTCCGTCGAACGTCACGGCCCCGGAGAACGAGACAGCGGTCGCCGGCGTCATCCAGCGCGTGACTCGCCACGCGCGGGGGTACATGGACGACGCCCAGCGGTACCTCGAAGCCCTGCCGGAGTCGCGGGGTAACACCCTCGAAGCGTGGGCCATCCCGTTCCTGCTCGCGGTCGGCACTAGCCGCGAACTGCTGGAGCGACCCGAGGACGTCGTGCAGGAGGGCGGCGTGAAGATATCGCGTGCGGAGGTGATGGCGGTCATCCAACTGTTCCAGTCCGGCGGGGTCGAGCGCGAGAACATCGGCGAACTCCGCGCGCAGTTGGAAGAAGAGCCGTACTCGCCGTCGTGAGAACGCCACCCCCGTTCGAGACGACTCTCAGTACTCGTAGAAGCCCTTGCCCGTCTTTTTTCCGAGGTCGCCCGCGTCCACCTTCCGCTTGAGCAGGTAGGCCGGTTTGTAGCGGTCGCCCAACTCCTCGTGGAGCGTCTCGCTCGCGTCGAGACATATGTCGAGTCCGATGTGGTCGGCGAGTTCGAGCGGTCCCATCGGGACGTTCGTGCCGAGTTTCATCCCCTTGTCGATGTCCTCCTTGCTGGCGACGCCCTCGTCGTAGGCGCGGATGCCCTCGTTGAGCCACGGCATCAGGATGCGGTTCGTGACGAACCCGGGCTTGTCGTCGGACTCCCACGTCTCCTTACCGAGGTCCTCCGCGAGCGCGTGGGCGAACTCGACCACCTCGTCGTCAGTCTTCTCGCCGACGACGACTTCGACGCCCGTCATCACCGGCACGGGGTTCATGAAGTGGAGACCGACGATGTTCTCCTCGCGCTCCGTCGCGGAGGCGATGGTCGTGATGGAGAGCGTGGAGGTGTTGGTCGCCAGCACTACGTCGTCGGGAATCGCCTCGTCGAGGTCGGCGAAGATGTCCTGCTTGACCTCCATGTCTTCGACGGCGGCCTCGACCACCACGTCGCAGTCCGCGAGGTCCGCGAGGTCGGTGGTGCCCGTGATGCGCTCGGTCGCCGCCTCGGCCTCCTCCGCGGAGAGTTTCTCCTTGCTCACGAAGCGGTCGAGGCTGTCCTCGATGGTGTCGAAGCCGTTCTGGACGAACTCCTCCTTCACGTCGCGCATCACCACGTCGTAACCCGACTGGGCGGCGACCTGCGCGATGCCGCTTCCCATCGTTCCCGCGCCGACGACGCCGATACTGTCGATGCTGTCGAGGTCGCGTACCATGGTCGGCAATTCTTGCGGTCGGGCCGTAAGCCTACCGAAGGGCGGCGGGTTACTCCAGCGACCGAACGACCGCGTCGCTGTCGGCGACTCGGGCGAACTCGCCCCGGAGGTGCGCCAGTGCGACCCGGTGGCTCAGGTCGGCCGGAATCTCTTCCCCGTCGGGTGCCTCGCGGTCGAAGGTCGCCGTGGCGTCGGAGACGACGACGGGCCGAAAATCGAGGTTGTCGGCCATCCGGGTCGTGGTCGAGACGCAGTGGTCGGTCGTCAGTCCCGCGATTACGAGCGTCTCGCAGTTGCGCTCGCGGAGCCACGACTCCAGTTCCGTGCCGACGAACGCGCTGTTGACCCGCTTGACCAACTCCACCTCTGCATCTCCGTCGTCAGACTCACCTCCCACGGACTCGGCGGGTTCGAGACCGGACTTGAACGCGAAGCCCTCGCCGTCTCTCCGGAGCGGCGAATCGGTCTCCCGAGAATCGTGTCTGACGTGGACCACCGGCAGGTCCGCTCGACGCCACGCCCCGAGGAGGTCCCGTGCGCGCTCCTCGGCGTCGGGGTTGTTCCGGTCGCCCCACGACGGCGCGTTGAACCCGCGCTGGAAGTCCACGAGGACCAGCGCCGCGTCATCGGGGAGGTCGAGACTCACGTCACCACCCCGGTGAGACGGTTCACAGTCGGGCGATTTCGGGTCGCTCGTATCGGGCGCTCGCTGGCGACCCGCGTCTGGTCGCGCCGTCGGTCTACGGCCACGTGAGACCTGAGTTCGTTCACGACTGTCAGTTCCGAACGCGTGGTACTGTGTGTTTCGCCGCGGGGCCACAGATAATTCCACCCGTCACACGTAGAATTCGATTCACACTATGCAAAACATTCAAGCCGTGTCAGTGTGAGTCGGATACAAACTGGTGACGCCTCGTGAGCCAAAACGACGCCCCCGACGACGAATCGACTGACGGCGTGGCGGAGCTGACAGACATACACTTCGTCGGCCCCGCGACGGCGGAGGTGCTGGCGGACGCGGAGTTCGACGGGACCGGCATCGCCGACAAGTCGGTCTCCTACGAGATGCTCGTCGAGGCGGGCGTGAACCCCGGCGTCGCCACCCGCCTCAGGAAAGAACACTCGCTTCACTGGTCGTTCGGCGGCAGCGACGAGAACGACGACTCGCTCGAACGCCGCTCGGAGAAGGTCCGCGGACTGCAGGACAACGAGCGCGCGTGGGTCGCCGCGAGCAGCGGCGACTGGGAGTCGAACGAACCCGAGACGGCCGACGTGACGAGCGGCGACTGGACGCCGACCGGGGAGGCGTCCACCGACGGAAGCGGGGCCGCCGAGGAGGCCGAGGCCGCGTGGCGCGAGCGGAGCAAACCCGACCCCGTGACCGACGTCCCCGGCGTGAACGAGCGGACCGCGGAAATCCTCGCCAACGGCGGCGTCACCTCCGTCCGGAGTCTCGCCACCGCCGACCCGGAACACGTCGCCGACTCGCTGGGACTCGACAAGGAGCGCGTCGCCGAGTGGCGCGACGCGGCCCGCGACCTCGCGTAGCCCCTTCTCGTTGCGGTTCGTCGGCAGTATCGGTCACGTTCGTCTCTTCGACCGTAGTCCGTGGTCCCGACTATCGAATCTCTCTCCGGAGCGGTCGCCGAGCGTTCGACTGCTGCGACTCGACCGCTTTCGCTGGATTTTAACTATCTAAGTAGTAATATCCTCTTCTAGCGTCCGGCCTCTCAGGGACTTCCTCACGTCCCGAAACCGATTCTGCTGTAGTCTCTGAAAATACGCTCCGACCATTAGACTCTTATACGATGTTATCGGAGATTGAAACGGATGATACCACTCGAAGACTCCCCGGTAACGCGCGACGGCAAGGCGCTCATCCTCGCTTACGACCACGGTCTGGAACACGGTCCCTCCGCGGACTTCGACTCGGTGCCCGAGACCCTCGACCCCGAGCAGGTCTTCGACATCGCCACCCACGACGCGGTCACGTCGCTGGCGGTCCAGAAGGGGGTCGCCGAGACCTACTACCCCTCCTACGACGACGACGTGAACCTGCTGGCGAAACTCAACGGGACCAGTAACCTCTGGATGGGCGAACCCCACTCCCCCCAGAACTGGTCGGTCGAGTACGCCGCAGAACTCGGCGCGGACGCGGTCGGTTACACCGTCTACTCCGGGTCGAACAACGAGAAGGACATGTACGAGGACTTCCGGGACGTGCAGGAGGAAGCCCACAGCGAGTACGACCTGCCGGTCGTCATGTGGTCGTACCCGCGCGGACAGGGACTGAAGAACGACACGAAGGAGAGCGTCATCGCCTACGCCACTCGCATCGCGCTCGAAATCGGCGCGGACATGGCGAAAGTGAAGTACCCCGGCAACCGCGAGTCGATGGAGTGGGCGGTCCAGTCGGGTGCGGAGATGCCGGTCGTGATGTCGGGCGGGTCGAAGGTCAGCGACTACGAGTTCCTCTCCAGCGTCGAGGCTGTCATGGACGCCGGCGGCGCTGGCCTCGCGGTCGGTCGAAACGTCTGGCAGCGCGACGAACCCGAGCGCATCCTCGACGCGCTCGAACAGGTCATCTTCGAGGAAGCCACCGCCGACGAAGCGCTCGACGAATGAGCGACGCGGTTACCGAAATCGTCGAGACCGTCGCTCGCGCGGCCCCCGAAATTCGCGGTGGTCTCTCCGGTCGTCGCCGGAAGACCGACGCCGAGAACGCCAGCGGCGAGACTCAACTGGCCGCCGACGTCTGGGCCGACGAACTCCTCGCCGAGCGCCTGACCGCCATCGACGGGGTGAGTCAGTTCGCCAGCGAGGAGCGCGACGACGTCGTCCAATGCGGAGACGACGGCGGATATGCCGTCACCGTGGACCCCCTCGACGGCTCTTCGAACCTCAAGTCGAACAACTCGATGGGGACCGTCCTCGGGGTGTACGACGCCGAACTTCCCGCGAAGGGGACTCACCTCGTCGCCGCGGCTTACGTCCTCTATGGTCCCATCACGACGATGGTCGTCGCGCGCGACGGCGACGTCACGGAGTACGTCGTCGAGGAGACCGACGAGGGAACCGCCGAACGCCGCGCGGTCCGCGAGGACGTGACCCTGCCCGACGACCCGACGGTCTACGGATTCGGCGGGCGCGTTCCGGACTGGACCGACCGGTTCGCAGACTACGCTCGCGACATCGAGGACGAACTCAAACTCCGGTACGGCGGTGCGATGATAGGCGACGTGAATCAGGTGCTGACCTACGGCGGCGTGTTCGCCTACCCCGAGTTGGAGTCCCGACCGGAGAGCAAACTGCGACTTCAGTTCGAGGGCAACCCCATCGCGTACATCGTGGAGTCGGCGGGCGGCGCGTCCTCGAACGGCGAGGAGTCGCTGCTGGACGCCGAGACAGAGGAGATTCACCAGCGCACGCCGGTCTACGTCGGCAACGAGGAGCTAATCAACAGGCTCGAATCGCAGTTCTGAAGTCGGGCGGTACGTCACGCCGTCCGCATTCTGTCCACTTATTTATGTGACTGGCCGGTACGGTCCACCATGGCCGATAACACCGAACCTTTCGTCGGGAAGATAACGCAGAAAGCGATACTGTTCGGCCCGGACGGCGACGTTCTCGTTACTCGGGTCGGCGACCACTGGGAGCCACCCGGCGGGACCTTCGAGTTCGGGGAGACGCTCGTCGGCGGACTTCGACGAGAACTCCGCGAGGAACTCGACGTCGACGCTGCGGTCGGTCCACCGGTCGAGGCCGGGTACGGCGGGTGGCTCGACAGCGAGACCGCGGACCCGATGGTGACGCTCGTCTACCGGTGTGAAACCGACCAGCGCGACGTCTCGCTGAATCACGAACACGACGACCACGAGTGGGTCACGCCCGAGACGGCGGCCGACCGACTCACTGCGTCGCTGGGTGAGCGATTCAGTCGCGCGATAGAGCGCGCGGCCGGACTCGACGACTCAGAACCGTTCGACGCCGTAGACGACCCCTACGCCGGGACCGACGAAACGACCGCCGAGGGCGTGCTGGCGGAACTCGCCGCCGCGCGTGCCGCCGACGGACCCGAGGACCTCGAACTGGAGTAACCCGGCCGCCGACCGCGGCCCCCACGCAGTTCCGAAACAGTTGAGTCCGCGCGACGAACACCGCCGTCACGTCCGATGCAATTCGCCCTCCACTGGTTCGCGCCCGAAACGGTCGGCCACTGGTTCGCGCTCGGCGCCGTCCTGCTCGCCACCCTCGCGGTGGGAATCTGCGTCCACGAACTCCTCCACGTCGCTCCGCTCTCGTTCACCGACGCCGAGTACACCGTCAGCGTCCTCCCTGACACCGACGCCGACTCGACTTCGCCGATAGGGTGGGGCGTGCTTCCGAACGCGCTGACTGGCGGTCTCGTGCGCGTCGAGGTCACGGACGTGCCGACCGAGACGCCCGACTGGGTGTTGCGCGTCGCCGCGCTCCTCCCAGTCCTGCTGGCCCTCCCGCTCGTGCTGGTCGCGGCGGGGGTGCTTCCGGACCCCGTGGCGGCCGACGACCACCTCGGGACCGTCGCACTCGTCGCACTGACCGGGTGTGGGCTTCCGAGTCCGGCCGACTGGGCCGTCGTCTGGCACGGGTCCGACCTCGCTGACGACTGACGACGGACCCCGTTCCCGACGGCTCAAACTCCTCCGGTAGCGCGGAAGTGTCCCACTGCGGCCCCGGCGAGACCGTAGAGTCCGATGGAGACGCCTTTCGTGACCGCGCTGTATCCCACTGCGAAGACGACAGTGGCGAGAACGTCGTCGAGCGGGACGGGCGCGACGAGGAGAGTGGTCGTACCGCCGACCAGAAAGCCGAGTCCACCGGCGGCACCTGCGGTCGCCGCGAACCGGCCGAACTCCGCGGGGAGATTGACTCGCCGACCGGTCCGGTAACCGACCCACGCCACGACGACCGTCGAGAGTAGGAAGAGGACGCCGCCGAGCAGGGCGAATCCGGGGCCGAGCGTGGCTAGGCTCGGTCCCCGCAACAGCGCCGGGGCGAGACTGTTCAGTTGGCCGACCGCGCCGAGAACGACACCGAGGAGAGCGAACGCGAGGGGAACTGTTCGGTCCACGAGGTTACGGTACGGTCGTAGTGGTATAAATCTAAAGTATCGTTCGGAAGGGTACAACGAGGAGTCCGGGCGCGAAAGACTGCACGTCGGCGAGAGCGAATCGGAGAACTGAGCAGCGCGGAGGATTACGGGCCGACGTCGCCGACCGTAACTCGCCGACCGGTCTCGGCCGACTCGTAGATGGCCTCGACCGCCTCCATGTCGGCCACGCTGTCGCGGCCGTCGGGGTCCGGGGTCTCGTCCGTCAGTACGCAGTGGGCGAAGTAGTCGAACTCCTCGGCCACCTCGTTGACGAACGGGCCGGTGTACTCGACGCGCCGGTCGCCGCGTTCGACGGTCAGCGTCGGGGTAATCTCGGAGTTGAACGCGGGAGCGAGTTCGGCCTGCCCCTCGGTGCCGACGAGTCGGAGGCGGTCGTCGGCCTGCGCGTGGTAACTCGCCGAACAGGAGGCGCTCGCGCCCTCGGGCAACTCCAACTGGAAGGCGACGTGTTCGTCCACGCCCTCGAACTGGTCGTGTGGCGCGCTGGTCGTCGCCCGGACCGCGACCGGTTCGGCGTCGAGCAGGAACCGGACCGCGTTCAGGGGGTAGACGCCCACGTCCATCAGCGCGCCGCCCCCGGCCATCTCGGGGTCGAGTCGCCACTGGTCGGGACCGCCCGCGTCGAGGATGTGACCCGTGAACCAGCCGTGGAACGTCACCGGGTCGCCGAGGACGCCGTCTCGGACCATCTCGCGGAGGCGACGCGTCGCGGGTTCGACCTGCGGGCGGTAGCCGACCATCAGGGTCACGCCCGCGTCCTCGCAGACCCGGACCATCTCGCGGGCGCGGTCCGCGCTCGTCTCGATGGGTTTCTCGCAGAGGACGTGCTTGCCGTGGTCGGCCGCGGTCCGGGCGTAGTCGAGGTGGAGCGCGTTCGGTCCCGCGACGTAGACCGCGTCGAAGGTCTCGACACCCTCGCCCGCTTCGAACTCGTCGTAGGTGAGGACGGTGCCGACGCCGTATCGGTCGGCGACCGAGTCGGCCTTCTCGGGCGACCCGCTAATCAGCGCCGTGACCTCGCAGAACCGCGTGCGGTCGGTAGCGGCGTCGCTTTCGCCACCGGCGGCCGCGCGCCGCCCGTCAGTGCGGGCAGGACGTGCTCGCGGGCGAATCCCCCGAGTCCGAGCAGGGCGATTCGGACCGTCCCCTCCGCGGCGGTCTGCCAGTCGCGGGCCGCGAAGTCCCCGAAGTAGGCGTCGAGATTCATGTTTCGGGTCTCGTCGCGTGGTCCGAAAGGCTGTCGGCTGAGGCGTCGCGGAGACCGAACTCGCCGTCGGTCTCGTCGAGACGCAGCGTGTCCGCATCAGACGTACGCGGGAGTTGGTCGGGAGACGGTCGTGTCTGCGAGCCGACCGGGGGACGGGCGCGGAGAATGGAGCGCTCCGGTGGACTCGGAGCGTTACCTGAGCTTCCAGAACGTCTTGTCCCCGTCGGTCCAGAGCGAGTACTCGAACGTCCAGTAGAGCGGGCTGACGCCCTTCGGCACCTCGTAGGCCACCTTGCCGCGGCGCTTCTCGCCGTCGGCCAGCGCCGAGGCCTCGTCGTAGGGTCGGTCGAGCGCCGTCGCGGCGTCGATACTGAGCGAGTACGACCGCCCTTTCCCGTCCTTCGCGAGCATCTGGAGCGCCGTCGAGATGTGTTGGGCCTTCCCGGTCCCGTTCCTCGTCGTAATGTCCACGATAGCGTACTCGTTGCCCTCCCCGGCCTGCGCGAAGTCCCCGAGCGTGTCGGCGTACTCCACGCCGTTGACCGTGACGCCGACGCCGCCGTGACTGACCGACTTCCCGGTGTCGTGAACGTCCACGCCGAGGTCCTGTTTCAGGTCCGCCACGGAGTCGGCGGTCGATTCGAGGTCCACGGTCACGCGGTCCACGGTCAGGAACGACACCGCCCGAAAGTCGAACTGGAGGGTGAGACCCGAGGCGTCCTTCGGAACCTCGTACACGATATCGCCCCGCGACACCTCGCCGGGGACGAGTTGGCCGCCGGTGAACGTCTGGTCGGTCGCCGACAGCGACTGGTCGTAGGTGTAGCCCGAATCGTCCTTGGCGCGGGTCTGAAGGAAGCCGCTGAAACCGAGGTAGGTGTCTTTCGTGGTGTTCTTGACCGCGAGCCGGACCACGACGAACGTGTTCCCGCTACCGGCCGTGGTGAACTCTCCGAGCTTGTCGGTCTTCGACACGTCGCGGACGACCATGCTCAACTGCTGGTCGTCCACCCGTTCGCCGACTGCGAGCGCCCGTTCGCCCGACTCACTGTCGGCCGTCTCCGTGTCGTCGGCCTCGTGGGTCTTGTCACCTGTAGTGGTTTCACCGGCGGTCGTCGTCTCGTCCGTTGTCGTCGCATCGGTCGTCCGTGCGGTGGAGTCAGAGCCGGTACAGCCAGCGAACACGCCAGCGCCGAGTGTGGCGAGGAGAGTTCGGCGGTTCATATTCGATGATATATCTGAAAGCGGATAGTTACGAGCGACGTGAGCCGACGCAAGCGGCGTCTGTCCCGTCCGTAGGAGTCGGTTACGCGGTCACGGAAGCTGCAGAACGGCGTCGTTCGGCCAGTCGCCGTCGCGGGCGTCGCGCCCGGCCGACGGCAATATTCGCCAACCTAAAGGGAAAACTGTTTGAAATCGCTGGCCGGAGTCATCTACATGAAAGTCCGCGTCAGCGACGGTGCGACCGACGAAGAGGCCTCCGCCATCGCGGAGGCGCTGGCCCAACACGTCCGCGACGAAGTGGAAGTGTTCGTGGGTGACGCCGATTCGCCCGCGGTCGTCCGGCGAGCGCCCGTCGCCGCGAGCGCGTCAGACGGGTCGGCCGCGGAATCGACCGCCGGGGCCACCGACTCCGACGACCTCGGACCGACCGAGCGCGAGGAGGCGCTCTGGGCCGAAATCGAGGACATCGAGTTGGGCGGTCCCGAGAAGTACAAGCGGCGACTCGAAGAGCAGGGGAAACTGTTCGTCCGCGACCGCCTCGACCTCTGGTTCGGCGAGGACGGGATGCTGTTCGAGGACGGCAAGTTCGCCAACTTCGACGCGTGGCACGGAGACAGCCCCGAAGTGGACGCCGAGGACAACGACGACCGACTCCCCGGCGACGGCCTGCTCACGGGCGCGGCCGAGTTCGAGGGCCGCGAGGTCCACTTCATGGCGAACGACTTCACCGTCAAGGCCGGGAGCATGGCCGAGAAGGGCGTCGAGAAGTTCCTCCGGATGCAACAGCGCGCCCTGAAGTCCGGCAAGCCGGTCCTCTACCTGATGGACTCGTCGGGCGGGCGCATCGACCAGCAGACCGGGTTCTTCGCCAACCGGGAAGGCATCGGGAAGTACTACTACAACCACTCGATGCTCTCCGGGCGCGTCCCACAGATTTGCGTCCTCTACGGACCCTGCATCGCCGGAGCCGCTTACACGCCGGTGTTCGCCGACTTCACCGTCATGGTCCGGGACATGTCCGCGATGGCCATCGCCTCCCCGCGGATGGTCAAGATGGTCACGGGCGAGGACATCGAGATGGAGGAACTCGGCGGCCCGGACGTCCACGCCAAGCACTCGGGGAGCGCGGACCTCGTGGCCGACGACGAGGAGCACGCGTGCGAACTCGTCGCCGACCTCGTCTCCTACCTCCCGGACAGCGCCGACGAGAAGCCGCCGAAGACCGAGGGCAGGGAACCGCTGAAGTCGCCCGAGGGAATCGACTCCATCGTCCCGCAGGAACCGAACAAAGGGTACGACATGACCGACGTCATCGACCGCGTGGTGGACGAAGACTCCTACTTCGAACTCAAGTCGGAGTACGGCAAGGAGATAATCACCGCGTTCGCCCGCATCGACGGCCGTCCGGTCGGCATCGTCGCCAACCAACCCGCCCAGCGCGCGGGGGCCATCTTCCCCGACGCCGCCGAGAAGGCCGCGGAGTTCATCTGGACCTGCGACGCCTACGAGATTCCCCTGCTCTACCTGTGTGACACGCCGGGATTCATGGCCGGGTCGCAGGTCGAGAAGGACGCCATCCTCGAAAAGGGCAAGAAGTTCATCTACGCCACGTCGTCCGCGACCGTCCCCAAGCAGACCGTCGTCGTCCGGAAGGCCTACGGCGCGGGCATCTACGCGATGGGCGGCCCGGCCTACGACCCCGAGAGCATCATCGGACTCCCCTCCGGGGAAATCGCGATAATGGGACCGGAGGCCGCCATCAACGCGGTGTACGCCCGCAAACTCTCCGAAATCGACGACGAAGAAGAGCGCGCCCAGATGGAGCAGGAACTCCGCGAGGAGTACCGCGAGGACATCGACATCCACCGGATGGCGAGCGAAGTCGTCGTGGACGAAATCGTCCCGCCGAGCACGCTCCGGACCGAACTGGAGAACCGGTTCGCGTTCTACGAGGGCGTCGAGAAGGAACTGCCGGACAAGAAGCACGGCACGATTCTGTAACCCGGCAGTTCCACGGTCGTTCGGCCGACAGTCGTCGGGTCGCACACTTCCGACCCGTCGTCGCAGGTGTAACGCTCGCAGATGTAGCTACAGCAGTTGCTCGTACAGTTGGCCTCGTAGACCACAATTGTCGGACGTTATCGCCGCGATAACGGTGGAAGCGGTGTCCGACACGCTATTCGTCCGAATCCGAGTACCCGATTCGTAGCGAGAAGGCGAGCTATCGCTCGATTACCGCTCTCCGTCGAGAACGAAGGACCCGTATAACAATAGCCCGTCTCGTCGTCCGTTCGTCCGTGATTGGGCGCACCTCGCGCCGGTTCTCCCCATGAGTTCGGACGGACGCTACTGGCCGACGCTGACTCGCACGGGTCGACGACGAGTGACCGCCGCGGTGGCGGACGTTTCGAGGACGGAGCGACTGCTCTGGCTTCTCGTGGCGGTCGCGCTCGTGGGCGACCTGCTCACTACCTACTACGGTCTCCAGATGGGGCTGTCGGAGTCGAACCCGGTCGCTCGCACCGCCATCGAGACGTTCGGGTTCTCGGCGATGGTCGGTCTGAAACTGTTCGCGGTCGGCGTCGGACTGGGTTGTCGGCGACTCCTGCCCGACCGACACGGCCTGCTCGTGCCCGCCGGACTCGCGGTCCCGTGGACGGGAGCGGTCCTCGTCAACCTCGCGCTGTACGCGATGGTGGTTTGAGTCGGCGCGGACCGACCTCGCTCTCGTCTGCGCCGTCTCTGCGGTCCCTCCCACAACACGGTCTCTCGATTTCCCGGGGCCATCGTCCGCCACTCACCGTCGAGTCCTCGCCGACCGCGAATGGATTCGGTTCCGGTCGATAGCTTCGGGGCGACCGGTCGCGACCGGACCGGTCACCGCGCGCTATCTGGCGTCGGTTGGATTCAACAGTCGGGACAGCACGTCGTCTGCTCGGGGTTGTCCACCTGACTACAGCACGAACAGATGTTGCTGCTAGTATCACAACAGTAACACGCACACCCGCAACTACTGCAATCCGGCGGACAATCCTGACAGCACTTCGGGAAACAGGTGCCGTCGGGGGTCACCACCTGCTCGTCCCCGCTGATTTCGTCGTGGAGTCGGTCGAACTCCTCCATCGTCGGGTTCTCCACGGTCCGAACACGTTCACCGTCGCGGACGACGTGAATCGCGTCGAGGTCTTCGGGATTGATGAGTTTCGGTTCGGCACTGGCGATACCGCTTCCGAGGCCGAGGACGCTTCCGGCCGCCACGCTCTTGACGAGTTGTCGGCGTTTCATGGCCAAGAGACGGTACGCACTATTGTTACATAAAATTTTTCTAGAAATTAATTCACGTAGTCGGGGTCGAGGAGTCACGGAGGGCCGGTCGCTTCGGACGGCCCGCTCACCGACGGTGTGACAGTCAACAGTCCTGCGGGACGACTCGACCCGGTCTCGGAGTGTCGGTCAGGCTTACTCGCGCTTCAGCGACAGCACCGTCCGTTCGAACTCGCAGACCAGTGTCTCGCCGTCTCCCTCGGTACCCTCCTCGTCGCGGTTGACCGCGAACGCCTCGACGCGCATCGTCACGACGCCGCGTTCGCCGTCGCTGGTCTCGCGCTTGTCGGTCACGGTCGATTGAGCGCGGATGGTATCGCCGTGGAACACGGGGTTGGGATGCTCCACCCCGTCGTACGAGAGGTTGGCGACGATGGTCCCGTCGGTGGTGTCGGGAATCGAGAGACCGACCGCCAGACTCATCGTGTAGAGTCCGTTGACCAACCGCTCGCCGAACTGCGTGTCGGCGGCGAACTCCGCGTCGAGGTGGAGCGGTTGCTGGTTCATCGTCATGTCGCAGAACTCCTGATTGTCGCTCTCGCTAATCGTCCGACGCTTCTCGTGCTCGATGGTCTGGCCGACCTCGAACTCCTCGTAGTAGAGTCCGCTCATGGTCAAGGAGTCGGCTCGATTCGGCAAAAATCCCGCCGGTTCGACCGCGCGGTCCGGCCGCGGCGGGAGGTAGGCCCCACCTGAGGTTCAGTAACGGGAGCATAACAAAGGCTAAGACCCGAATAAATTGGGTCGCAGTCAGTCACAGTCGAGGCTTACCATGTCTGAAGACGCAAGCCGGTTCGAGTGGGCGCGACCGCGAACAGGGGACGAAAGCGTCGGCTCGGCCACCGGACGCGAAGCGGCGCAGGGGACGCCGCGGGGCGCGACGCCCTCGGCCGGTGGGTCGGACGCACGCGAGTCGCACGCGCGACGGGCGCGCCGGCGTCCGACGACCCCCGACGCAGCGCACGACCGGCGACAGACGGACGACGGGACCGACCGGCGTCTGTCGCCCGACCGGGTGCGATTCCGGTTTCGGGCCGACGGCCCGGCCGAAACCGCACCCGTAGTCCGGGACGGGACGGTGTACCTCGGCTGTGCGAACGGCTGCACGCACGCGTTCGATGGTGCCGACGGAACGAAACGCTGGTCAGTCCGCGTGGGCGGCCGGGTCACCGGTCCTGCTCTCTCCGACGACGCGGTTTACACCGGAACGAGTCGCGGAACGGTCCTCGCACTCGATGCGGCGACCGGCGACCCCCGGTGGCAGTTCACGGTCGATGGCGACGTACAGGCGTCTCCGGCGGTCGCCGACGGGACGGTGTTCGTCGCGGCCGACGACGGCCGCGTGGCCGCCCTCCACGCCCGAGGCGGTTCCCCGCTCCGGACGTTTCGGAACGCCTCGCGGGCGCTCTGTGCGCTCACGGTGGACGACGAGCGACTCCTCCTAGCGAGTCTCGACGGCGGCGCGTACGCCCACGACCGGACCGACGGCCGCGAGCGCTGGCGGTTCGTGCCCGACGTCGCGGTGCGCGGTGCGCCCGCGGTCGGCGACGAGACGGCCTACGTCGGGACGGTAGACGACGGCCGCGTGTACGCGGTCTCGGCGGTCACGGGACGAGAGAAGTGGCGCGCCGAGACCGGCGCGGGCGTGTGGGCGTCGCCGACGGTGGCCGACGGGACCGTCTTCGCGGCCAACGGAGACGGCCTCGTCTACGCCTTCGACGCCGACGACGGGGCGGTCGCGTGGCGGACGGACCTCGGTGCGCGAATCTGGGCGTCGCCGACGGTGGCCGACGGGACGGTCGTCGTCGGTACGGACACCGGAGTGGTGTACGGGATAGACGTCGCGGACGGGACGGTGGCGTGGTGGTACCGGGCGGACGACGTCGTGGTCGCCCCCGTGACCGTCGCGGGCGAGACGGCCTACGTGGCCGACTGCGGCGGGACTGTCACTGCGCTTTCGCTCGCTGACGCGGACTGAAGCGACCGACGGACGGGTCTCCGCGGAGTCGGTCGAACGAGCACGGTGAAGCGAAAGAACGAGTCGGTCCGCTGGTGACCGGACGTTTCGGTCCGGCGCTACGGATTGGTTGTCGCTCCTGCTCGACACTCACGTCGCTTCTGTTGGCCAGCACTGCCTCAACAGATGCAGCAGTAACACGCACATGCACACCCGTCTTTCACCAGACAACAGTCCGAGAGCGTCGCGTCGGTCTGGGACAGGGGCTTTTCGACCCGCTCGCCGGTCTCCTCCTCGACGACGGACACCATCGGGTCGTCGTCGAGTTCCTCGGGGTCGAACTCTCCTTCTCCGGTCGCGGCCGCGGCGACGCTCGTCGCACCCAGCGCCAGCAGGCCGGTCGATGCGGTGTTCCTGAGTAGTTTGCGTCGTCTCATGACTGCATCCCCGAATACGTAATAAATTATAATGAATTATTCTATAATATAAACTAGAAACGTGTTCGTACGTTCGATGGAAGCTCCGACCGCCTCTCCCTCCGACTCCGCGTCGGACCGTTCGGAACGTCGTGAGCTATTCCACGAGGTTGAAAGCCCACGCCGTCGTTCCTACGCACATGCCACGACGAAGCCTACTGTTCACACCGGGCGACCGCCCGGAGATGATGCGGAAAGCGCCGACCGCGGGGGCCGACGTAATCGCGTTCGACTTGGAGGACGCAGTCGCTCCGGGAAGCAAGGCCGACGCCCGGGAGTCGGTACGGGCGGTTCTCGCCGACCCCGAGTTCTCGCCCGACTGCGAGGTCTGTATCCGGGTGAATCCGACGGGTATCGCCGCGGACGACGACCTCCGTGGCGTTCTCGGTGAGGGCGGCGACGCGGCGGCGACGCTCGACGCGGTGATGCTGCCGAAGACCGAGGACCCCGACGACGCCGAGACGCTGGCCGACCTGCTGGCCGAGCACGACGCCGAGGTGCCGATTATCGCTCTGGTCGAGACGGCCGCTGGAATCCTCGCCGCCGAAGACATCGCGGCAGTCCCCGAAGTGGACGCGCTGGCGTTCGGCGCGGAGGACCTCGCGGCGGACCTCGGCGCGACCCGGACCGACGAGGGAACCGAAGTCCTCCACGCACGCGAGCACGTCGTGCTGGCGGCCAGCGCCGCCGACGTGGACGCCATCGACACGGTGTACACCGACATCGAGGACGCGGAAGGCCTCCGCGAAGAGACCCGGTTCGCGGTCGAGTTGGGGTACGACGGGAAGATGGCGATTCACCCCGGGCAGGTCGGTCCCATCAACGAGTCGTTCACGCCCGACCCCGAGCGCGTCGAGTGGGCCGAGCGCGTGCTGGCGGCCGAGGCGGAGGCAGACGCCGAGGGTCGTGGCGTCTTCCGAGTGGACGGCGAGATGATAGACGCACCGCTGATAGCGCAGGCCGAGCGCGTGCTGGCGTACGCCGAGGCCGCCGACCGAGACTGACCGCAGAAGAGGAGACGCTTCGATTCCCGACCGACTATCAGGGCCAGAGACCGCGTGTCGTCTTGGCCTCGGCGATACGCGACAGCGCGACGACGTAGGCGGCGTCACGCCAACTCACGTCGCGGGCCTCGACCTCGCTCCGCACGTCGTCCCACGCCGAGAGCATGTGTTTCTCCAGTTCGTCGTTGACGCGTTCGAGCGACCACTGACGCCGGTTGATGTCCTGCAACCACTCGAAGTACGAGACGGTGACCCCGCCCGCGTTCGCGAGGATGTCCGGGATGACTTCGACGCCGTTCTCCTCCAGAGTTGCGTCGGCGGCGAACGTGGTCGGCCCGTTCGCGCCCTCGACGACCACGTCGGCCTGCACGTCGTCGGCGTTGTCGGCGGTGATGACGTTCCCGATAGCCGCCGGAATCAGCACGTCCACGTCGAGTTCGAGAATCTTCTCGTTCGAGAGCTTCTCCGGGGCGTCGTGGGTCATCACGGCCTCGGGTTCCTCCTCGTGGGAGGGAACCGCGTGCGTGTCGAGTCCGTCGGGGTCGTAGATGGCCCCGTTCACGTCGCTGACCGCGACCACGTTCGCGCCCCAGTCGTCGAGCAGGCGGGCGGCGTTCGCGCCGACGACCCGAATCCCTGCACAGCGATAGTGGTGTCTTCGAGGTCGTAGTCGTAGTAGTCGGCGGCCTCGCGAGCGATGATTGCGACCGAGCGGCCGGGTGCCTCTTGGCGACCCTCGCTCCCGCCGACCACCGGCGGTTTACCGGTGACGACGCCGGGGATGGTCTCGCCCTCCTGCATCGAGTAGGCGTCCATGAACCACGCCATCGTCTGGGCGTCGGTGCCCATGTCGGGGGCCGGGATGTCCTTCTTCGGCCCGACGAACTTACGTAGTTCCTCGGCGAACCGACGAGTGAGTCGTTCGGTCTCGTCGTCGCTCAGGTCCTTCGGGTCCACCACGATGCCGCCCTTCCCGCCGCCGAACGGCAGGTCCATGACCGCGCACTTCCACGTCATCCACATCGAGAGGCCGACGCACTCCTGCTCGCTGACGTGGGGGTGGAAGCGCAGGCCGCCCTTGTACGGGCCGCGCACGTCGTCGTGCTGGGCGCGGTAGCCCGTGAACACTTCGACCGACCCGTCGTCGCGCTTCAGCGGGACGGCGACGCGGTGGACCTTCGTCGGGTGTTTCAGTCGCTCGATGACGCCCTCGTCCACGTCGAGGTGGGCCGCGGCGTGGTCGAGTTGCCGCCGTGCCGTTTCGAGCGCCGACTCGGGTTCTTCGGTCTCTTCGTCGCTACGCTTCTGGTCCGTGGTTTCGACAGTTCCTGAAGACATGGTGTAGTCGTCACGTCGACTGCTCGACTCGTTTCTCGGGTCGTCTCCCCGTCGGATTGCCCCGATTCCGACACGAGTCGTCGCGGCGACGCATCGTAGCCGTAGATTCCCGCAGTCGTATAAAATATTAATGCTATAGACTCATCTTAGGACCTTATACACACACTTACGCTATCAGTCGGATAGGGTATTGGTTAGACAAAACCGGGAGATTGCGGCCGGACGACGCCGCAAATAATTGAACTGTTCCGGAAACTGTATGAGTCGCTACGGAGAACTCGTAAGACGACGGTAGAGTTTACCATTCATGTCCGAGCAAGCAAACCCCTTCGAGAGTCTGCAGGAACAGATAGACGACGCGGCCGAGTACATGAACGTCGGCGACGACGTGCTGAATCGGCTAAAACATCCCGAGCGCGTGCTGGAGACGAATCTCTCCGTCGAGACCGACGACGGTGACGTCGAGGTGTTCAAGGCGTTTCGGTCGGAGTTCAACGGCGACCGCGGTCCCTACAAGGGCGGTATTCGCTACCACCCGAACGTCTCGCGCGACGAGGTAAAGGCGCTTTCCGGGTGGATGGTCTACAAGTGCGCCGTCGTGGACATCCCGTACGGCGGCGGGAAAGGCGGTATCATCATCGACCCCGACGACTACAGCGAGGACGAACTCGAACGCATCACCCGGTCGTTCGCCAAGGAACTTCGACCGTTCATCGGCGTCGACAAGGACATCCCGGCTCCCGACGTGAACACGGGCCAGCGCGAGATGAACTGGATAAAGGACACCTACGAGACGCTGGAGAACACGACCGAACCCGGCGTCATCACGGGGAAGTCGCCCGACAGCGGCGGAAGTGCGGGTCGCGTCGAAGCGACCGGACGCTCGACCATGCTCACCGCCCGCGAGGCGTTCGACTACCTCGGCCGCGACATCGAGGGCGCGTCGGTCGCCGTGCAGGGATACGGGAACGCTGGATGGATTGCGGCGAAACTCCTCCACGAACTCGGTGCGAACGTGGTGGCAGTCAGCGACTCCTCGGGCGGCATCTACCGCGAGGACGGGTTCGACCCCGTCGCGGTTAAGGAGCACAAAAGCGAGACGGGCAGCGTCGCCGGCTATCACAACGCCGCGGAGGAACTCACCAACGAGGACCTGCTGACCCTCGACGTGGACCTGCTCGTGCCCGCCGCGCTCGAAAACGCCATCGATGGCGACCTCGCGCGGGACGTGCAGGCCGACGTGGTCGTCGAGGCCGCGAACGGCCCGCTCACGCCCGAGGCGGACGACGTCCTCTCGGAGACCGACACCTACGTCTTCCCGGACATCCTCGCGAACGCGGGCGGGGTCACCGTCTCGTACTTCGAGTGGGTCCAGAACCGCCAGCGGTTCCACTGGACCGAGGAACGCGTCAACGAGGAACTCGAACGCATCATCACCGACGCCTTCGACAATCTGGTCGAGACCTACGAGGAGACCGGCGCACCCAACATGCGGACGGCCGCCTACGTGGTCGCCATCCAGCGCGTCGTCGATGCATACGAAGAGAGCGGTAACTGGCCCTGAGGCGACGGCGTCTCTGCGTCGAGTGCGTTTTCTTCCGAAGTAACGTATTTGACCGCACCCTGACACCATATTCGTAGTGTCGGGTTGAAATGCCGAGTTAGTTCCTAAGATGCGGTTTCAGTCCTATTTTCAACTGTGATAATGATATCGGGGTTTTATGTCCTACGTCCGAGAAAAGAAGGCCAGAAGAGAACCATGTTCGACATCGAAAACGGGCGGGTCGACCGCGGTCAGGTCGGCATCGGCACCCTCATCGTGTTCATCGCGATGGTGCTGGTCGCCGCAATCGCGGCGGGCGTCCTCATCAATACGGCGGGCTTCCTCCAGACGAAGTCCGAGCAGACGGGCGAGGAATCGACGGCACAGGTGACCAACCGCGTAAACGTCGTCAGTACGACCGGGACGGTCGGTAACGACGAATCGATTCACACCGTGGACCTGACGGTGATGAAGAGTTCCGGGTCCGGCGACGTGAACCTCTCGACCGCCACGGTCGAGTGGCTCGGTCCCGACAACGCGGCGATTCTGACGAAGGGCGACGTCGCCAACGACACGCAGTTCAGCGTCTCGGCGATTAAGGACATCGGCGACACCGCGCCGGTCCTCGTCGATCAGGCCGACAGGTTCCAAGTCACGCTCGACGCCACGGCGCTGACCGACAAATCTCACGGTCTCAAGGAAGCCGAGGACTTCACCATCAAAATAGTGACTTCGGCGGGTGCGGTGACCTACCACCACAACGTGCCACAGACGCTGACCAACAAGAAAGCGGTGCAGTTGTAGGACGCGGTACTCTCTGGTTTTCTGCTTTTCCGCCCGAATAGCAGCATCGACGGACGGCAA